>JBFYSM010000333.1:0-8626 GCA_041301605.1 Chloroflexota bacterium
GGAAAACAACAACCCTGAAGGTGATAACCGGATTAATAAAACGTACCTCAGGCAGTGTCAAATTCCTTGAACATGACATCAGCAAGGAAACGGCGCACAAAATCGTTGAACTGGGTATATCACAGGTGCCCGAAGGCGGTAGGATATTTTCCGGGATGAGTGTTCTGGAAAATCTTGAACTGGGGGCGTTCGTCCGCGAGGCCAGGAAAGTAAAAGATCGAAGCTTGAAATGGGTTTATGGGATCTTCCCGCGCCTCGAGGAGAGACAGAACCAACAGGCAGGAACGCTGAGCGGTGGCGAGCGGCAAATGTTAGCGATTGGTCGGGCGTTGATGTCCAAACCAAGGTTATTGTTGCTGGATGAGCCTTCATTTGGCCTGGCGCCCATCCTGGTGCAACAGATGTTCGAGATGATCGCAGAGATCAACCGGCAGGGGGTGACCGTTCTGCTGGTGGAGCAAAATGTCCGGGCGGCCTTGGAACTGGCACAAAGGGCTTATGTGATCGAGAATGGCCGGATCGTGGGAGAAGGGAAAGGCGATGACCTCCTGTCGTTTGAGTCAATACGCAGCGCATACTTGGCTTAGTAAAGGAAATTTCAATGACTGAAGCTGTAATTCAAAACCTGGTTTTTGGCATTTTGTTGGGCGCCTTGTACGGATTGGCGGCGGTGGGTATTGCCTTGGTATTTGGGGTCACAAAGTTCCTCAATGTAGCCCATGGTGAGCTTTTGATGTTTGGTGGCTACGCAACCTTTTGGCTTTTCAACCTTTTTGACCTCGACCCATTCCTGTCGCTTCCCCTGACCATCGTTTTCCTGCTTCTGATCGGTGTAGTTCTTTATTACCTTCTCTTTGTTCGTATGGTCAAGCTATCGGAAGAGGATAAGATCAAGAACACCATGCTCATTGGATTTGGCTTGACTTTAATCCTGCAAAACATCGCTTTAAATCTTTGGACCGCTGATGATCGAGGAGTCACCACCTCCTATGCTGGTGAAGCTTTCACCTTGTGGGGTGTGCGCTTTCCCTATGTGCGTGTTGCTGGTTTGGTTATCTCCCTGGTTTGTCTTTTTGCTTTGCAGCTCTTCCTAAAAAGAACCTATACAGGGAAAGCGATCCGAGCCACGGTAGAGGATTGGGAGGCGGCTTCCCTGGTGGGAATTGACGTACAGAAGGTTTACCTGCTTTCGTTTCTGTTGGGAACTGCTCTGGCTGGGGTAGCGGGGACTCTGGTGCTTGTGAGCTTTTCGGTTAATCCAGCCATGGGATTGCACTGGACCCTCAAATCCCTGATCGTGATGGTGCTAGGAGGCGTGGGGAATTTCATGGGCACCTTTGTCGGGGGAATCCTTTTGGGTGCTACCGAATCGGCCACAGCCTATTTCATCAGTGGTAATTACCGGCAGGTGGTGGGCCTTGTACTCTTTTTGTTGATTTTGATCTTCAGGCCACAGGGATTGTTCGGCGCAAAGGAAAAATAAACAATGAAAAGTCTACAAGTCATCTCCATCCTCCTCGTCATTATCCTGGCGTGCCTCCCTATGGTGATTGAAAAAGATAGCACGATCAATCTATTGATCTTGATCTTCCTTTACATCATCCTGGCTTCGAGCTGGAATATCTTGGGGGGCTATACCGGGCAGACCAGCCTCGGCCATGCCGCATTCTTTGGCCTGGGAGCTCTTGCAACTCGCTTGCTCTGGATAGGAGGATTTCCCATCCTTCCCGGTATTCTGGCAGGAGGCCTCCTGGCAGTGATCTTTGCTTTGCTGATCGGGGCCCCTGCTTTCAGGTTAAAGGGTGTGTACTTCGCGATCGGCACACTGGCACTCGCAGAGATTCTCAATGTCACGGTTGGCAATTTATTTCCTGAAATTGCCAGTCTCCCGGTTGATGACCTCGTCGCCTATCAACTTACGCCCCGTTATTATCTCTTCCTGGGTTTGGCGGTCGTTGTTGTCGGAGCTACCTATATCTTGGTAAATTCTCGTTTAGGCCTCGGCATGATGGCCGTGCGTGAAGAAGAAGATGCCGCAGAGTCATTGGGCGTCAGCGCGTTGAGGCATAAACTGCTTGCCCTGGGCGTCAGCGCCTTCTTTACCGGCCTGGCCGGGGGAGGGTTCGCTTACTATCACGTCAGTTACTATTTCCAATTCCCGTTTTCACCAGGGTGGAGCCTGGATATGTTGACGATGGTTTACATCGGTGGTCAAGGCACCATTCTTGGTCCTGTCATCGGGGCAGTGTTTTTTGTGGCACTGAGACAATATCTAGCCTTGAACCTGGGTGAATATCATTTGATCGTATTTGGCGTGCTGTTCATTTTGGTAGTTCTATTTTTGCCGGGTGGGATTGTATCTATCTGGAAAAAGTTCCAGGATGCGATTACCCGCCGGTCAAAATTAGTACCAGTCAAAAATACTCCCGACAAAGAAAGCCGGTAATCAACGATTGGCTTCAAGCCAAGGAAAGGAGAAGAACTATCGACGTGAAAATATAGAAAAGTATATACCCATCCTATCCAAGTTTTGAAAATTCTATGGAGGAAGAGTTATGAAAACCAAACTAACCAGTTTGTTCGCGATTGTGCTCGTGATGAGCTTGATCATCACGAGCTGCGCGCCGAAATCTTCAGGAGAGACCGGCTCACTCGAAGGGAAGAAAGTGTGCTACTTGATCCCTGATAGTGGGAATGCCTTCCTGTCTGGCCTTACTGAAGGTGTCAAAGCAAAATTTGAAGCCGATGGCGTCGAGGTGCTGATTTACGGCGCTGAAGGCAATGCGACCACCCAGTACAACCAGATCGAGAACTGTATCTCCCAAGGCGTCGACGGCATGATCATCATGGCAGCCATTGAGCCCGAAGGTGTGGAGGCTGCCGTTTTGGAAGCCAAAGAAGCCGGAATCAAGGTCATGGGTGTTCCCGTTGATGAGCAGGGACCTTACGATGCCATCATGCACACCGACCAGTATGAAATCGGGACAACGATGGCCGACATGGCTTGCGATTGGATCGACGCGACCTACCCAGATGCTGCGGACGACAGCATTGAAGTAGCAGTGATCGGCACCAAGGGTACCGAAAATATCAAGAGGCGCACCGAAGGGATGGAGACCATCGACGACTGCGCCAAAGCAAAACTGGTGCAATTCGTTGATGTACCCGAAGCAACCATTACGGAGGCTGTAAGCGCAACCGAGAACATCTTTACAGCCCATCCGGATGTCAAAGTTATCCTGGTTGTGGGCGATTCTGGAGCCCAGGGTGTTGCCGAGGCCATGGCGGCCTACGCGCCGAATAATCTGGATCAATATGCTGTGTTCTCCGGTGATGTCAGCCCTGATACCCAGGATCTACTCCCGACATGTGAAGCCGGTGCCTATCGTGGTGCAGTTGCCATCGGTGGCTCCCTCGATGACCTGATAAACAGCACATATACGATCATGAAGGGGATGATTGGAGATGGAAATTTCCCGGCGGAAACCCTAGACCCATTGACCACGTTTAGATGCGAACCAACGGGTGCAGCCAAACCGCCAGCACCAGAATATATTGAGCTTGGTTCTGCCATCTCCCTGACAGGCAAATACGGTGACCTTGGGAATATGATTTTGCCGGGGTACGAACTTGCTGTGGCAGACATCAACGCGGCCGGCGGGGTGTATGTGGAAGAATATGGGGTAAAAGTCCCCCTGCGCCTTACATATTATGATGATGAATCGGATCCCAACAACGCAGTCAGCAGGATGGAAACTCTGAATTCCGATCTGAGCCTGACAGCCTACCTGGGTGGCGGTGGCAGTGCCATGCATGCTGCCTCAACAGCCATCGCACAGAAAAACCAGATCCCCTATTTGGGTATTGCCTTCGCGCTCTACCAGATTCACCAGCAAGGGTACACATACGTGTTCTCCCCATTCCCAAAATCCCCGCAACAGGCAGAGGATACCTTTGAGATCCTGAATAGCGTTGTCGGAGATGGCGAAAAACCGAAAGTAGCGATCTTTACCTACAATGATGACTGGGGGAAGGAAATCGGTGGCCTCTGGAAAGAAAACGCAGAGGCCAATGGCTATGAGGTCGTGGTATACGCTGAGAATCCAGCTGCGCCTAACGATTGGTCCGACTCGATCCTCAAGGCTAAGGCAGAAGGGGCAGAAGTGCTCCTTACTTTGCCAATTTTCCCGGATGGCAGTGGTATGTTCAAGACCATGGCCGAGCTTGACTGGGCCCCGAAATTCGCGCTGGTGATCAGGGCACCGGAAGGTCTTAACTGGGGTACAGCCATGGGCACAGTTGGCGATTATGTCACCATCTTCCCCGGATGGCACCATGAGGCGAAGTTCGAGGGCGTGGACGCGCTCAATGCAGCGTACCAAGCTGAATATGGGCGCCCCGCGGATATTCTGACGGGTCCGGCTTACGCCTGTGTCCAAATCATTGCTGCTGCTATTGAGGCGGCTGGCACCCTGGATCCTGCAGCAGTCCGTGACGCGATAGCTGCCATCGATATGGATACGGTGATCGGTCGTGTGACCTTCAATGCAGATGGCACCGGTAATGTGTTGAATCCAATGGTTCAATGGCAATTCGGTGAGACGCGTTTAGTCTGGCCTCCAGAGCAAGCTTCTACAGAGCTCCTCTATCCGGCTCCACCATTTGACGAACGATAATGGGTATGTAACCCGACGTTAATTTGAATGTGACGATGGTCGTTCTGATCATTGTCACATTCCTTGAAATCATATTTTTTTTTGATCGATGTGAAATGGAATCCAGAAGAAAAAGAGGTAGATTGCACAGCCGAGATCCATTAGGGCCATTCCCCATGGAACGGCTCAAACGCGTGGACCAACCTACGAACGCCATAACGGATTCTATCCAGAGGGTTGACCTGCGAGATAATGCATATGGGTTAGCCGCACGCGGTGAATACGGCTCGGCGGTTCAGAAGGCTGTGCAAAAAAAGCTGCCCGAAAAATATCCGTTGTCGGCTGCCCAGAAGGATGTGATCGACCATATTGCCCTGATTGAAGCCAACCCGATGGCTGGCAAGAAAGCACCGATCCCCCAGGAACCCGAAATCCTGACCCGCCATATCAAGGCGGTTGGTTACTTCCTGAAAGCCGATGTGATGGGCGCCTGCAAGGTGCCTGCATCAGCTTACTACAGCCATGATAAACAAGGCGACCAGATTGGTATCCGGTACGAGAACGCGATCGTTATCGTGATGCGCAAGGAAGGCCATGCTGTGCAGGCCTCCACAGGCACTGACTGGTTGGGCGATCCCATCAGTTTTCAGGCTTACCAGCACCTCGGCATGGTCACCGAGACGATTGCCAACTATATCCGCCGCCTTGGGTGGGATGCTTCTGCCCAGTATGGGCCTTCTTTTATCAACAAGTATTCTGTATTAATGCCGCCGTTATTACTGGCCGCGGGCATCGGCGAGATCAGCCGCGCGGGAATTATCCTGAACCCCTTCCTTGGGCTTGGGTATAAGGCTGCTGCTGTGCTGACGGACATGCCGATCATCCCAGATAAACCGATTGATTTTGACCTGCAAGAGTTCTGCCGGAATTGCAAGATCTGTGCCGAAAACTGCCCCAGTAAAGCCATTCCGATGGGTGACAAGGTGATGTACAACGGTTACGAAACCTGGAAATTGGATACAAAACGCTGCGCCAGCTTCAACTTTACCAACAAAAAGGGAACCATGTGTAACCGCTGCGTGAAGAGCTGTCCCTGGACCAACCCTCCAACCTGGCCGCACAACCTGGTTCGCACGCTGGTCATGCATTCCCGCCTGGCACAACGGATTGCCATCCGGGCAGCCTATCTTCTTGACCCGGGGAAAGATCAGCCTGATCAAAAGTGGTGGTTCGACATGGAATACATTGATGATGTTATCCAACTGCGAGAATAGGTAAAAACCACAGGAGTTATGCAGTTGGTAAAGATTCGGGGTGTGGTGAGTGGGTTTTGCCCGCCCACCATACCCCCAACCACCTTGAACTGCGTAAGGTTTAAATGTATCATCTCAATAACCTGGGGGGCGGGTGATGTGTGGGCGGCTTTGCTGCCCACACATCACCCATCTTCCTCTATTTATTGAGAAGTTACGTTTAAATCAATAATTAAAACTAAGATGGGAAAGATTGTATAATATTTTAACGGAGGTCAGAGATTATGGAATATGCTGTTGAGATGAAGGGTATCTGTAAAAGTTTTGGGGGAGTCCAAGCTCTTAATAATGTCGACCTGGAGTTGAGACAGGGCGAGATCATGGGGATTGTCGGGGACAATGGTGCCGGCAAATCCACGCTGATGAAAATTCTCTCCGGTGCCTACCAAGCAGATAAGGGTGAGATATTTATTTTTGGAAAACAAGTAGAGATTCACAATCCCCTGGATTCGTTCAAACTGGGGATCAGTATGATCTACCAGGATTTGGCATTATTCAACAATCTGGATGTAGCAAGAAATATCTTTGTTGGAAGAGAACTGGTCTGGGGACCGCTGGGAATCTCCCTGGATAAAAAAAAGATGTACAGGCGAACAGAGGAATTGATAAAAGACCTGCGAGTGGATATCAAATCTCCCAAATTGAATGTGGCCAGGATGTCTGGCGGACAGCGACAGATGGTAGCCTGCGCCCGGGCGATTGCGTTCCAATCGAAGATCATGATTATGGATGAACCAACCGCTGCTCTGGGAGTTACCGAAGCCAATAAATTGTTGGGTTTGATCAAAAACTTGAAAAACCTGGGCCTGTCGATATTACTCATAACGCAGCGGATTCCGGATATCCTGGCAATTGCAGACCGTGTTTTCGTTCTAAAAGGAGGGGTCAGGCAGGATATCCTGAATGTCAGTGATATAACCCTGGATGATGTTGTGACCCTGATTGTGAAGGGTAAAGATGGTAATAGTGAAATAGTAGATGATGTTGAATACCAATCTTTTGGGTAGCTGCTGCCATAGTTTAGAAAAATTTCATTCACGAACACAGGAATAAATATGAAAAATAATCCTTCTCAATTTAGGAATCTGTCCGGGAATATTGGGATGATCGTCAGAAATTACACGCCTTTATTGGTATTGGTAGCGTCAATAGTGCTTTTTTCATTCATAGCTCCTAATTTCATGACATTTAACAACCTTAGACTCATGGTGAGGCAAGTATCCTTTGTGACAATCAGTGCGGTCGGTCTGATGTTTGTGATGGTTGCCGGGGGAATAGACCTATCCATTGGTTCCCAGATTATTTTTACCAATGTTGTGCTGTCGCTCATGATGTCGAGTACTTATGGCTTGGGGATCAATCCCCTCATTGCCATTCCAATTTGTATTGCAATGGGTACGATCTTGGGTATGGCAAATGGGTTTCTCAGCAATACACTAAAGATTCACCCGTTGATCATCACACTGGGCACATCATTTATTTACAAAGGCTTTGGCTACATCGTTGCTGGTGGGCGAAACATCGACGGTTTGCCCGATTCGTTCAGAGTCTATGGCCAAGGCTACGTTGGCCCGGTACCGGTTCCGATCATCATCATGATCATTGTGGCGATTATCGGAGCCTACTTCTTGCATAATACAAATTTTGGAAGTCGCGTTTTCGCGATGGGTGGCAACCAGGAAGCCGCGCACCTTGTGGGAATAAATATCAAACGGATGAAGTTAGTTGTTTTTGCTATCGGCGGCTTTGCTTCTGGGATAACAGCTGTGTTGCTGCTTTCAAGAGTATTCAACGGCCAGGTGACCACTGGCGCAGGCATCGAGTTCGATGCCCTGACTGCTGCACTTCTGGGTGGTGTCAGTTTCGCAGGTGGTGAAGGCACAATTATGGGCTTGATCACGGGGGTCATGATCATTGGCGTCCTGAATAACGGCATGCAGCTCTTCGGCCTTCAGGATTTTTACCAAAATCTCATCAAAGGAGCGTTACTGCTGGCTGCGGTTGGTTATGATCAATACCAGAAAAGCAGAAGGGCGAAGGAGAAGATTGCGAAGGCAGCACTCGTCAGCCAATAGCTTGTCTAGCGGTGATCAAGGCAGAACTTCTCGAACAAGGAAAACACATGGATCGACAATTTCCACCCCCGATGATGGATACCAGCCGAATCAAGCGAAAATGGCTGGACCGTGCGTATGCTGTCCAATCCCCGGCCCAGAAGCTGGATATCTATCTCCCCGAAAAAGCCGATCGGCCCTTTCCGGTGATTGCGACATTCCACGGTGGAGCGTGGATGCATGGTGATAAAGGGGATATTCAAAACCTCCACTTTTTGGAAGGTATCAAGCACGGCTATGCTGTCGTATGTGTCAACTACCGTTTGAGCGGGGAGGCGCATTTCCCCTGCCAGATCTATGATTGCAAAGCCGCTATTCGTTATATCCGCGCCAATGCAGCGGCTTACTACTTCGATGCAGATCGTATTGCCGCATGGGGAGCCTCCGCGGGTGCTCACCTCACTGCTCTGTTGGGAACCAGTGCGAGGGTCAAGAAGCTGGAGGATTTCTCGATGGGCAACCCTCATGCTTCCAGCGCGGTTCAGGCGGTCGTGGATTGGTATGGTCCAACGGAAAGCTTCCTGAGGATGGATGAGCAGCTGGC
>JBFYSM010000364.1:0-3022 GCA_041301605.1 Chloroflexota bacterium
TAACGATCACATTCAATATTGATTACCCTTATGGGGGCTTTCCAAGAGACCTGCTGCTCTACTTCGATACAACGTATGATCAGATGAAACCATTTGCATTCGTTACCTTGGTGACACCCGATGGACAGGAGTACTTGATCGGGCGGTTCGCCGTCACGCCGGGCATCCATTACAGCCTCGAAGAGGATGTTTCTAAACAGGACCTGACGCAGATCCAGGCCGATAAAGGGATCACCTCGGTTGGTACTGAAGAAACCGTAGCCTCCCTTTTGTTTGCTGATCTCTCATCTGAGAAACCTGCAGCCATGCAAGGCACCTACCAGTTGCGGATCGATGGGTTGTTCTTCGAAGAGGGGAATGATATGGATGTCGAACTGGTACTGGTTGGACAGGTGTACGGTGCGGCGGGGACGGATTTCGCCCGCCGGGACCTGTTGGTACCGTTGCTGTGGGGCATGCCGTTCGCCCTGGCATACGGACTCCTGGGAGCCCTGGTCACCACCCTGCTTTCGATGATCCTGGCTGCAATGGGGGTCTGGTTTGGCGGCTGGGTCGACCGCCTCGTCCAGTGGCTGATCGAAGTGACCATGATCCTGCCAGTGGTTGCCATTGCAGTCATCGTCTACATCTTTATTGGTGTCGATATATGGGTCTTGCTGACCGTTGTCGTTCTCTTGAATGTCTTCGGTACCCCCACGAAATCATTCCGGGCGGCGTTCATACAGGTCAAGAACCTCCCGTACATGGAAGCCGCCCAGTCGTATGGAGCCAGTTCTTGGCGGATCATCCTGCACTACATGGTGCCGCGTATCGTGACGGTTCTAATCCCGCAACTGGTATCCCTGATCCCCAGCTTCGTATTCCTGGAAGCCACATTGGGCCTTTTTGGCATATATTCCGAATACCCCACGTGGGGTCGTATCATCTATGACGCCCTGCAGAGCGGCATCAGTTGGGGCTCGCGCTTCTGGGTGTTGGAGCCGATCAGCCTGCTGCTGTTGGCCGGCCTGGGGTTCGCGATGCTCGGTTTTGCACTGGAGCGCGTCCTCAATCCGCGGTTGAAGGATGTATGAAACGAACGCATGTGGCATCAGGGGCTGTCCAAAAAGGGTAAGGCGAAATTAATTTCGCCCTATTATCAGACAGGATATTTCTACTGCCATATCGGCGTTCTGTCCGCACAAAATGGGCTTTTTGGAAGCCCTTGGTTTTTATGTTTCTTTGCCTCTCTGCCTTTCCCTCTCTGCCCACCCGATGATAACCCGCCTCACGATCCACTCGATGACCGGGCCCAGTCGGTGCCAAACCAGGGATTGGATGCGCCGCGAGCGCAGGCTGTAAAAGAAGCGGGCGAACCAGGTGCGCCAGCGCAAGGCTTTGCCCATCTCGGAGCGCAGGATGGAAGCCTTGTATCTTCTAAAGGAAAAATCGTTCCTATCGAAGGCATCCCGGATGGCGCGGGCTGCAAGGGCGCCATACCCGAGCGCGATGCTGATCCCCTCGCCGTAGAGCGCATCCGCGCCGGCTGCATCGCCGACCAACAGGATGCGGGGAGATGAAAAGGTACTCCTGGCATCGAACCAGCGGATGGGATGGCCTTCCAGCCTGTAATCATCCAGGGTCAGGCCGTGGCGGCGGAACTCCTCCGCCAATGCTTCTTTCAGGGATACCTTCGATGTAACGGCATGGATATTGCTGTCGTAGATCCCCCGCACGCGCACCGGCCGGCCATCCTCCAGGGCGGGGAAATCCCAGGTGTAGCCGAGGATGCCCTGCGGCACCACAAAGAAATCGAAATAGGAATCCGTTTGGATATGGGGGGATTGCGCGGGCTTTGGCTCGGTCACAATTTCCAGCAGGCGGGCAAGGTGCGCAGGTTCATCCCGGACGATCGACCGGCGGACGACACCCTTGGAACCATCCGCCCCAACGAGCACCTGCGCTGTGAAGGTGCCTGATTCCGTGTTCGCGCTTACACACTCATCCGTGGTTTCCACGGATTTGACGGTAATGCCCTCCCTGATTGTTATCCCCCTGTTCGCGGCTTTCCCGGCCAGCCAGGCATCGAATTCGTGCCGGCGGATGGTGCGGAAGGCAAATTTGCCATCCTTCTCGCCGCGCAGCTTGATCCCCTTGCCGTTGTAATCGAAGTGTGCCCAGTCCACGTTATGGTGAGGGATTTCGGTGATATCCAGCCCCAGGTCTCGCAGGATGTGTTCACCATCTGGCAGGATGCCGCCGCCGCACAGTTTATGGCGCGGGTGGTGCGCCTTCTCGAGGATCAGGGTCCGGCATGCCAGGTTCGGGGAGCGACGCTGGAGGTGGAGGGCAGTGGAGATCCCGGCCGGGCCGGCGCCCACGATGATGATATCGAAATGGGTTGCCTGAGACATATCGAAATATTCTTTGGAGTTACGCATTGAAAGCATTCGTTATTTCCCCCCTGCCCCCCTCCCCTCCGGGAAGGAGGAAATAGGCGAAAATGGGGATTTGCGAGTGCTTTCTCTCTGGACAAAAGAGGCAACTCCCAACGAAATGGTTGGGAACTGCCTATTTTCTTTAGATGTTGCGTGATGTTATGGAATGGGGCGCCAAGCCGGATCGTAATCGAAAACTGGTTCATCTGTCAGGCGGATGCGGCTGGTACCATCGATCTTCATCATGAAAATATCGAATTGATCATCCACTACACTTTCGAAAACGATCCATTGGCCATCCGACGAAAAATCCGGGTCGATGGCAAATAGCCCGCCGGGCATTTGTTTGGTCAATCTGCTCCTGCGATCGGCATACTTGATCGAGTAGAGCGAACCCCAATCAAAAACGGTTTGCGTACGTGTAAATATGATGGTTTCGCCATCTGGCGACCAGGCAGGGTAGAGATCCCAGGAATCTTTCAGGCCCGTAACCAATTTGTCGGGGTTTTCGCCCGCGCTTGACATGTACCAAATCTCATAAATCCCATTCTGCTTGACCGTATATGCGATCTCTTCACCACTGGGGGACCAGGCAGGCATGCGCG
>JBFYSM010000365.1:0-2991 GCA_041301605.1 Chloroflexota bacterium
TTCGGGGTACTGCCCTGAACTGCACAAGCTAATATCTTCAATCGGGCGCATAGCTCAGTTGGTTAGAGCGCTTCTCTTACACAGAAGAGGTCAGGGGTTCGAGTCCCTTTGCGCCCACAACATGCACTATGGGGGATTGTTTCTGCTATCATGAAACCTCCAAATATGATAGGAGGATTGTATTTTTCGTTTCCATTGGTGAATTGTGTATAATCATAACGAGGCGTAATCATGTTGCTTTGTATTGGAGTCGCAAGCCACCTATGAGTATCCGTTTTAAGGTGATCCTGCCTTACTTGGTATTGACGCTTGTGGTGGCGATTACGGGCGCATATGTTGTAACCAAGTTGGTTACCAGTTCGCTTGGTGAGCGATTGACCAATCAACTCTTGGAAGCCGGGCGGGTCGTTATGGATAGTTTTGCCCGCCAGGAGATCAGCCACATCCAGAATGCCCGCATCATCGCCTACACCGGTGGAGTAGGCAAGGCGCTGCAAAACGGTGCTTCGGATGATCTTATGGATTTGGTGCTGCCTACGGCATCTGGCCTTGATGTAGAAAACCTTATCATCGCTGATCGCAATGGGGTGGAAATGCTACACCTGATGATACAGGATAACGGAGAACTGCAAGATGTGGGGGAACAAGAAAGCGCTACTTACCAAAGCATAGTAAGAGCTGTTCTTGACGACAATGATCCAGGAAGTCTGCCTCACCGTGTAATCTCTTTGCACCCGGTCAACGATCGCTACTATTATTTCACCGCCATCCCGATATCACTGGAAAATCAAGTGGTGGGTGTCATTTTGGTCGGATCTTCACTGGATACACTCGTTCCATATCTAAAAAACATATCCCTGGCTGATATTATCATCTACCGTGAAGGCGGTGATGTGATTGCATCCACATTGGACATCGTGGGAAGTGGCCCAGATTCAATTTCCGCCCTGTCTATTAGTGGAACGGAATACGATCAAATCCTGGCTGCAAACGAAACCGTAAGCGGAGAAAATATAACATTTTTGGGCCGCGAGTACAGCCTGGCACGTGGAGCCATCCAGATCGGGGATGATCAATTGGGGGTATTTGCAGTCGTTCTACCATCCAATTTTGTCATCGAAGCCAGTTCGACCAACCGGAACACATATGTTGCACTGTTTTCGCTTGCCATGGTAATGGTGGTGCTGATCGGTTATGTGATCTCACGCCTGATCATAAACCCGCTGTCATCCCTGGTGAACACATCCCGTGCGATTGCTGAAGGCGACCTGGCCCAGCGTACAGGCATCCGTACATCTGACGAGATCGGCCTGCTTGCCAATACGTTCGATGATATGACCGGAAAATTGCAGCATCGCACGCTTGAACTTGAAAGAACCAACCGCATCCTGGAACAAATGGACAGGACCAAGATGCAATTCATCCACATCTCGGCCCATGAGTTGCGTACCCCATTGACCTTGATCCAGGGCTACACACAAATGATCCAGTTCAAGGCCGGGAACGATCCTGAAATGATAAAATACGCCACCGGGATCCTGGAAGGCTCCCGCCGTATGGTGGAAGTCATTGACAGCATGCTGGATGTATCCAGGATCGACAGCAATGAACTGAATGTGACACCTTCTGAAATCGAGATCTACTCCCTGATCGAGAAAGTTCAGAAAACATTCGAGAGCTCGTTCGTGGAAAGAAAGTTGAAATTTTTTACCGAGGGGCTCGATCAATTGCCCACGCTCAATGGGGATCCGGATCTGCTCTATAAAGTCTTTTACCACCTGGTAATGAATGCCATCAAATATACACCGAACGGAGGCAAGATCATTGTCACGGGTCGCACAGTGGCAGATCCACCCGGCCCACCTGAAATCGAGGTAACCGTACAGGATACTGGGATTGGCATCGATCCCCAATACCATGATCTGATATTCGAAAAATTCTTCCAAACCGGGGAGGTGCTATTCCATTCCTCCGGTAAGACGAAATTCAAAGGTGGGGGACCAGGATTAGGTCTCGCGATTGCACGCGGCATTGTGTTGGCCCACCATGGGCGAATCTGGGTCGAAAGCCCGGGCCACAATGAAACAACAAATCCCGGCAGTACCTTCTATGTCCGCTTGCCGCTAGATGGGACCGGCAGATGAAAAAAATCGAAACAGCCCAAAGGGATTCGTTACTCGTGCTCATCATCTTGCCGGTGGGCATCCTGCTGATGCTGCTGGTAGGACAACTGGCAATCCGCCTGAGCCCGGAGTGGCAATATGACGCGGACATGCGCTCCTACCTGGATCCTGATAGCGATTATCTGAACCAGCCAGGGAACTCCCCCATAGAACCTGTCCTGGTAGATATCCTCACCCCTCCATCCTGGATAGATGTGTTCCTCACCCCCAACGCCACCTATCCCACGCGAACAAATTCACCTACTCCAAGCCCAACTCCTACGCCATTACCTTCACAAACCGAAATTCCTGTTACACCTACTTTTACCCCCAGCCCGACCAGAACTATTCGGTATCCAACTCTCACTTTTACCCCCACCGTTACACCGACCCCGTTTGTACCAACAAGAACCTCCACGCCCACACGTACACCAACTGCCACACGAACGCCAACCGCCACACCGAGAAGATACACCCTCACGATCAACATTGTTGGGAATGGCACAGTGACCAGGAACCCAAACCAGGCCACCTATCCTGCTGGCGCCAATGTGCAATTGACCGCCATCCCCGGTCCCGGTTGGATTTTTTCCGGGTGGTCCGGAGCTCTGAGTGGTCCGGCCAATCCGGCTACCGTTTTGATGGATGGGAACAAAACAGTTACGGCAACCTTCACGCAGATTCAATATACCCTGACGATCAATATCGGCGGCAGCGGTACGGTAACCAGGAATCCCAACCAGGCAACTTACCCCGCCGGCACATCCGTGCTATTGACCGCCAATGCCGGTACAGGCTGGACATTTACTGGCTGGTCGGGAGATTTGAG
>JBFYSM010000425.1:0-5204 GCA_041301605.1 Chloroflexota bacterium
ACCTTGAAAGTTTCCAAAAACTCGTCCAACTCAGTTGAGGGCGAATTTTCACAACAGACATCCGCTACATCTGGTAGAAACATGAGCCCTGATCAAAAAAAGCCACATATGGCATCACCACAAACTTGACTTATTGCGGAATCCCCAGAGAGCCATTTATTGAGAAGTTACCTACTTCCGTGTATACTATATGTATCCCGTGCATGGAGGAAGGCAAATCATGAAAGAAGCTGACCGCTTGCTCCGCAATGAAACCCGACTCACGGAAATGCACCCCTCGTTCCGTGCGCGGGTGGTGCCTATCCTGAAAGAGTTGGAGGGTTTCGGTTATCGTCCGCGCATCCAGGATGCGTGGCGATCGTTGGATCGGCAACTGGAACTCTACAAACAAGGGTACAGCAAAACCACATTTGGCTATCATAATATCACCGGGGCTAATGCAATTAAAGAAGCCTTCGCCGCCGATATCCTGAGCGACGACGATCCGCTTGGCAAGCCATTGGATTACATCCTGCACTTGGCAGCCGCTGCGGAAAGGAATGAATGTACTACAGGCATCCGCTGGGGACTTTCAGACCAGAAGAGTGCCATCATTGATAATACATTGGCTGATGAAAAGTGGAAAGCCCAGGTGCAGGTTGGTTGGGACCCATTCCACGTGCAAATCAATGTGATCAGTATTGAAGAACTGAAGGCCGGTAAACGCCCTCCAATGCCATCGGATGATGATGGTTCCCAGCCTGATGAACCCACTGATGGAGGTAACACAACTGTGACCGACGAAACTGATCAACCCGGAGCAGAAGGAATTTTCCATTACCGCGTCGAAAAGCTCGAGACGAACGAGGTGAAGGAATACAACCTGCCAACCCCCCTCAAGCCCATTTCCCTCCTCCCCATTCCGTTTGTGTCGCAAATGGGACCAGGCGCGGATGCCCATCGTAACGATTGCGGAGCTGCCTGCGCCGTTATGTTGCTCAGGGCCTATCTGGGCAAGAAAATGACCCCTGATGAGTTCTATACCAAAAATGGGCTTCAAGGGGATTCTTTGGTGAGTGCAGCGCAAATTATCGATGGAATGGCCCGCCAGGGTCTACTGAGCGAATCCCGCCCAGGCCTCGCCCTGGTAAACCTGTTCAATTACCTGGCGATGGGAAAACCGCTTATCGCATTGTTGCGCTACAAGACTCTGAAGGATGCTGGTCTCACCCAGGCCGCATTCGAAGGCCCCCATTTTGTAGTGGTGACTGGCATAGATAGCAAGTACGTTTATGTGAACGATCCGCTTTTCGAAGACCCCGCCGATGGCGAAGCACGTGCCTACCCGTTCGATCTTTTTTGGACAGCCTGGAAAGATATTGCCAACGATCCAAAGTATCCGGCTGTGGAACGGCTGGCAATTATTCCATCTTCGGTCATTGGTCCCAATCAACTTAGGGCTGTACGGATCACAGCCTCATTCCTGAATATGCGATCCGGCCCAGGCTCACAGTATCCTGTAGTGGGCTCGTTGAAAAAAGACACGGTTGTGCAGATTCTCCGGGAATACTACGGCTGGGGCGAGATTGGCGAAAAGAAGTGGATCGCGCTCTCTTATACCCAACTTGTTGAGTAGAGTCGGGCATGCAGATGCACAAGACTCTCCATGTGACCGACCGGGAGCAATGGCGCCAATGGTTGCAGGAAAACCATGCTCGCGAACGGCAGATATGGCTGGTTTTCTATAAAGTGCATACCGGCCAATTGAACCTCCCCTACGAAGATTCGGTGGAGGAAGCCCTGTGCTTCGGCTGGATCGACAGCCTGATTCAAAAGATCGATGAGGACCGCTATGCACGTAAATTTACGCCGCGCAAACCCGGCAGCAAATGGTCGCAACTCAACAAGCGCCGCGTGGCAAGGATGATAGAAGCCGGCCGGATGACCGAGGCTGGCCTGGCCCTGGTTGATTTCCCCCTCACAGATGCCATTATCTCGCCTGCGCCGCGCCCCGTGCCAGATCTGCCAGACTGGCTCGAAAAAGCCCTGCGGGAAAACCCGCTGGCCTGGGAGAATTTCAACAAACTGCCTCCATCCCATCGCCGGAATTATATTGGCTGGATTTCGGACGCCAAGCGGGAAGAAACCCGCCAGCGGCGCATCCGGGAAGCAATCGGCCTGCTGGAAAAGAATGAGCGGCTGGGGATGAAATAGCCCTAAAACGCTGATCATTTATATGACAACATCCGAATCCACACTGAAACGCCCCGGCGGTATGCTGGGGTTTACCATTGTCTGGGCGGGACAGATCGTCTCGGTGATAGCCTCGAGCATGACACAGTTCGCCCTGACCATCTGGGCTTACCAGGAGACTGGCAGCGCGACCGCCCTGGGTGTTGTCAGCACAGCCTTCATCGTCCCGTTCCTGCTGCTTTCGCCCATCGCAGGCGCCATGGTCGACCGTTACAACCGGAAGTTGATGATGATGGTCAGCGACTTGACGGCTATCACTGCCACGATGGGCATTCTCATCCTGCATGCCACCGGACAACTACAGATGTGGCATTTATACGTTGCGGCCGCGATCAACGGCCTGGGTAACACATTCCAGTGGCCGGCTTATTCGGCTGCCATCAGCACGATGGTACCCAAAGAGAACTACACCCGCGCCAACGGGATGATGTCGATCGTCGAATCCGGGCCGGGTGTGCTGGCGCCCCTGTTGGCCGGCATTCTGCTCCCCCTCATCGAACTGACCGGCATCCTGGTGATCGATGTGGCAACCTTCTTCCTGGCAATTGGTGCACTGCTGGTTGTACAAATCCCCCAACCTGCAAAAACCGTGGAAGGGCAGGCCGGGTCGGGTAGTTTGTTGAAGGAAGGGTTTTATGGCTTCCGATACATCTTTACCCGGCGCAGCCTGCTGGGCTTGCTGCTTTTCTTCATCACGCTGAATTTCATCATCGGCATTTCCATAAACCTGTTTGCCCCGTTCATCCTTTCACGCACGGGCAATGACAGTGTATCCCTGGGGGCAGTGCAATCCGCTTCTGCCGTTGGTGCGGTGATCGGAGGGCTGCTCATCAGCCTGTGGGGTGGGTTCAAGCGCCGCATGACCAACATCTTTCTGAGCGAAGCACTGATTGGTTTATTCCTCTTGGTTCTGTTTGGATTAGGTCGTTCGCTACCGGTGTGGATTGCGGTCTGCTTAATTGGTAATATATTTGGGGTATTCTCAAATGGCGCCAGCCAGGCCATCTGGCAGGTCAAAGTGGCCCCGGATGTGCAGGGCCGCGTCTTCGCGGCGCGGCGGATGATCGCCTTGATCACGAACCCGGTCACGCCTGTGCTGGCGGGTCTGCTGGCGGACCACGTCACCGAACCGGCCATGAAGTCGCAGACCTGGCTGGCGGGTGCTTTCGGCTGGTTGGTGGGAACAAGCCCCGGGTCCGGCATGGCCCTGCAGCTCGTCCTGACAGGATTAGCCTACATCGCTACTGTAATCATCGTTTACTTCTTCTTCCCGATCGTGCGCAACCTGGAAGACCAGTTGCCCGATCACGATCAGATTGAAAAACTGGCAGCGGAACCCGCTTCATGAAGATGGGTTATAAAAACCAAATGCCCCACGGAGGCTCACATGAACGAACCAACATCCGATCATCCGCAAGTAAAAACCTGGTTGAAGCACGTTCGTTTCCTGTCAGTTGATATCGGTCCGCGCGGCCCGACACGCGAGGGGGAACGTAAAGGAGCCGAGTACGCCCGTTCCCAGTTCGAGGGCAGTGGCCTGCAGCCTGTCTGGGAGACTTTCCGCAGTGCGCGTTCCATCTTCCATCCACACCTGCTGGGCGCCACCCTGATGCTGATCGCGTTCATTGTTTTCCCACTGGGAGGCATAACGACCGCGCTCATTTCAGCCTTGTTGAGCTTGCTGGTTGTTGTTTCCGAACTCCAGGAACTTGGCTTCCACAACAACTTGTTCCGCATGTTGGTACCCAAAGGGGAGAGCCAGAACGTGTACGCGGTGATCGAGCCGAAAGGTGAACACCAGCGTGACTTGGTCCTGGTCGGCCATGTGGACAGCCAGCGCACGCCGCTCATCTTCCGTTCCCGCCGCTGGGTGAAGATCTACGACCGCTTCACCATGGTCGCCTTCACCTTCTTCATCATCCAGGTGATCTTTTACACGCTTGCCATCTTCTTCGCATGGGATTGGATCTGGTACGCTACGATCCCGACCGCCATTTGCGCCATCTTGCTGGCCGCCATGTGCATCGAGGCCGATTCCACGCCGTTCACAGCCGGGGCCAACGATAATGCCACCGCGGTCGGCATGGTGCTGACCATGGCGGAGGAGTTGGCGAAAGCCCCGCTCGCGAACACGCGCGTTTTTGCCATTGTCACCGGGTGCGAGGAAGTCCAGCACTATGGCATGATCGATTGGTACCAGCGACACAGGAATGAATTGAAAGATCCCAAAGCAATTGTATTCGAGATGCTTGGATGCGCCGGACCGGCCTGGACAACCCATGAAGGCATCATCGTCCCCTTCCGCAGCGCCCCAGACCTGATGCGGATGGCTGAGGCGATCCGTGATTCCCACCCCGAATGGCGCGCCTACCCGACCTCCATCAGCGGCGGCAACTCGGAATTATCGGATGCTGTGCGTTTCAATGTCCCGGCTATCACCCTCTTCGGCCTCGAACCGGATGGAGAAGCGCCTTACTGGCACCAGCGCGGGGATACGTTTGATAAAATGGATCCGGATGTTATGGAACGTACCTGGGAATTCACATGCGCCCTGGTCAAGGAAATTGACCGTCAGCCCAAGGAGTTCTGAAAAATGACAGAAACCCCCTACACAATTGGCAATCTCATCGAACTGGCCATTGAACTTGAAAAATTTAATGAAGCATACTATCGCGGCCTGCAAGGGAAATTCTCACATTCACCGCAAGTGGCAGGATTCTGGCAGGCGTATGCGGACGAAGAAGTCGGCCACGCGCGCTGGCTGGAACATCTCAGGGAGAGGGTGATGGCTAAGCTCTCCACCCCGCTGGAGCATACCTACCTGTTCGAGGCCGCCCAAAGGTTACTCAAGATAACCCCGGAGGAACACCTCAGCCGGGTCAGCAACCTGGAAGAAGGTTACCAACTGTCCGTCGAACTGGAAAACTCGGAAACCAATATCATCTTCGAGTTCCTGATCCTGAACTACTCGC
>JBFYSM010000498.1:0-6439 GCA_041301605.1 Chloroflexota bacterium
CCGGGCCGCCTTCCCTGTAGCCGCGCCGGAATTTGGAACCCGGTATGGCGATTTCGACCTCGGCACTGCCCGCCAGGTGACCCTGCTGCCCACCATCCACCTGCTCGAGTCCCACAACCGCGATGGGATCGCCGCCGCCGTCACCTGGATGAGCTCGGCCCTGCACCCGGATGCAGCCTACTGGATCGATCCCGCCAACCAGGTTTGGGAAATCAAGGAGTGGGCCACGCTCCTGGCCATGCTGGCCGGGCTGGCAGCGCTGCTACCGCTGGGATTGATCCTGCTGCGCATACGCTATTTCAGTCCTTTACAGTTACACGCAGCCACAGTCTACACTTGCACCCAGCGTGAGTTCATCAAACACGCCAGTATCAATGGCCTGCTGATGTGGCTGTACCTGCCGCTGATCTTCATGCTCTTTGGCCTGCACGTTTACGTAGTGCCGATTGACAAAGTCTTTCCGCTGATGATGGTCAATGGCACGGTCTGGTGGTTCGTCTGGATGAACGTGATCGGTTTCTTCATCCTGCGCGGCTGGCTCAAGCGCCGCGCCAGGCAAGATGGCCTGACCTGGGCCGATCTGGGCGCTTCATTCGATCGCGCCCGCTTCTCCCTGGACTGGAAGGCCATCGGCAAAACCGCCCTGCTGGCGGCCATCCTGTTCATCTTTGCCTACCTGTTCGAGCACATCCTCGAAGCCATTTTCATCGTTGATTACCGCTTCCTGTTCCCCTTCGCCAGCGACCTGACCCCCTACCGGGCCGGGATGTGGCTGCTGTACTTCCCCTTCCTGCTGCTGGGTTTCGTTTTCCACGGCTTCTTCCTGCATGGCCAGTTGCGCCTGCCGGTCCGGAAAACGTGGATGCAAACCTTCCTCTATTGGTCATTCTCGAACACGCTGGCCTTGGTCGTTCCCTTGCTGGTTTTCCTCCTGTTCCAGTATGTGCCGCTCTTTACAACCGGCGCCATCCCCTTCGTCGGGCCGGGCGGGGTGCTGGCGAACTTCACCATGAGCCTGTTGCACATCATCATTGTGCTGATCATGGTCACCCCGCTCTCCACCTGGTTCTTCCAGTTGACCGGCCGCCCGTATCTCGGCGCGTTCGTCAACGCCGCCCTGGTGGCGTGGATGTTCGTCTCCTCGCAGGTGATCGCCCCGATCCCGGTGTAGGGAGCAAAATCCAAGTGACGGTCACCTCGAGAAACAGGTGGCCGCCACTTTTTCTGGAGCATTGTGACTTGGATTGATTTACCCTTTCAGCCAGACCTTGATCTCATCCAGGATTTGCTTGAGAGATGGCTGATCGGATGGGACAAGGCGATCCTTTGCTCCAATGTGCTTGTGATGTGGATGAGTGGCGATCTCAGGATGGTGAGGAGCACTATCGTACCGGAAAAGTCGTTCGCTTTCGCGAACATAGGTGTATGCATAATGCACCCGCACCGGATACCCTAATTCGGTGCTGACCACTTCGTACAGATCAAGGAATGACTCATCCCAGAAAACAACCCGGCATCGGATGAGCCCATTGTAATCATCCGATGCCAGGCACGTAATCGGTTCTTCCAGCTTGCCGTTGCGGATATTCTGCCGCAAACTGCGTTCCAGGCTGGCAAAATATTCGTCTATCCTCATGCTGCTGTGAATTCGCTCTGCATGAACTGCCGGATGGGAAGTGAGGTGAGGTAGAGATGATACAATCCTGCCCACAACAATAAATCATCATCATCGCCCAGTTTCCCTGCCTGGAAAAGGCGATAGAATTCAATCGTTGAGTAGCCATACTTCACTTCATAGGCTTTCAGCCGTTCGCTGAGTTCTTCAAAGGACAGACGTTTTGGCTTGAACATGGCAACCTCCGAACGCTGATTATAGCACTTTGCAAGACTCCCACCAAAAACTGGTGAATATGATGTTTGGAGCGGTGGATCCCGCGCTGGAGATAAAATGACCCAGGATCAACCCAAACAGGTTTCCCCCGGCTGCTCGCTGGCCATTGGCCTTGTTTTCGTAGGCGTTTTTGCGCTTGCCGGCGCGTATATTGTGGCCATTTCGTTCGACATCATCCCGGTCGACCCGGAAAACTTCAAAGCCCCGCGCCTGGTGGTGGCGGCAGCCGGGATGGCCTTTTTCTTTGCCGGGGTATGGGTGGCCTTCCAGGCCGGACTGGGAGAAATGGGCGGAGATACCCGGTCGCGAAATGGGTGCAATACATCCTGACCCTCGCCATCATGGTCGCTTTCGTCTCGGTTTTCCTGTGGGCAGGGTTTGGACCCGGTGAGGGCCAGTTCCAAACCTCGGGCAGTTTCGGGCCGCTGACAACAACCGGAACGGCCAGCGAAGCCGAAGGACGCTTTGTCTTCGGTGGTTTCGGCATCCTGGCCGGGCTGGGGGTGCTGTACTATGCCATCACCCAGCCGATGCGCATCCTGGGCCGGCTGCCGGACAAAGGCGCAAAACCAGGGAAGGAACAGGATCCAGACAGGGATTGATCGGGCTGTACCAATCGCTTCCAGGAGGGCATGCTTCAAGGAGTGAGAGCAAACAACTTGTACATGCAAAGAGCAACCGGGGATTTACCGGTTGCTCTTTGGTTCGCTGATCTTGCATTCGAGATCAATATTTTACGCCCAGCATTTCAGCGGCAAAGGCTAGCGTATCGGCGTGCTCTTGGATCAACTTGTCGGTAGGTTTGCCAAGTTTGTGGCCGGCCCTGGTGTCGATCCGCAGCAGGTGAGGCCCACCTCCGCTCGATTTTGCCAGCAGTTCGGCGATGAATTTCTTGGAGTGGGATGGAACGACACGGTCGTCGGTGTCGCCGGTGGTGAGGATGATAGGCGGGTATTGGACTCCATCCTTCACGTTATGCAAAGGGGAATAAGCATACAGGAACTTGAAATGCTCGGGGTTCTCCTCGGCGTTGCCGTACTCGGAGGTCCAGAAGTGCCCAACGGTGAATTTGTGGAAGCGCAGCATGTCGGTCACCGGCACCCAGCAGAGCACCGCCCCGTACAACTCGGGGCGCTGCACCATGCAGGCCGCGGTCAGCAGCCCGCCGTTGGAGCGGCCCTCGATCGCCAGCTGTTCGCGGCGGGTGTATCCCTGGTCGATCAACCACTCGGCTGCGGCGATGAAATCATCGAAAACGTTCTGTTTCTTTTCCAGCATCGCGGCTTGATGCCACTCCTCGCCGTATTCCAGGCCGCCGCGGATGTTAGCCAGCGCAAACACCCCGCCCATCTCCAGCCAGACCAGGTTCCAGACGCTGAAGAAGGGGGTCTGGCTGAGGGTGAACCCGCCGTAGCCGTACAGGATGACCGGGTTGTCGCCATTCCGTTCCAATCCTTTCCGGTGGGTGAGGAACATCGGCAGGCGCGTGCCGTCCCTGGATTTGCAGAAAACCTGCTCGGTCTCGTAGGCCGAGGCGTCGAAATCCAGGGTGGCTGGCTCGATGGGCATCAGCTCCTGTTCGCCGAGATGGTAGCAGAAGATGGTGTGGGGGAACAGGAAGGATTCGAAACTGAAGAAGAATTCCGGGTCGTGCGCGCTGCCTTCCAGCAGGCTGACGGTGCCTTTGGTTGGCAGGGGTAATTCCTGCAGGAATTTTCCTTTCAGGTCGTAGATTTGGATCAGGCGGTGGGCGTGGTGGTTTTTCACCAGCACCAGGGCATCGCCCCAGAGTTGAACGTTCGTGATGGTGTCCGTTCCTTGTGGAATGACCTCGGTCCAGTTCTCCGGGGCCGGATTTTCGATGTCGACGGTGATCACTCGCCCGAATGGTGCATCCAGGTCGGTCAGGAAATAGAAGGTGCTCCCCCGGTTGCCCGCTGGCCAGAATTTCGCCTGTCCGTCTTCCATCAGGTGCTGGAACGAGCCGGTGGAATCGAGTGGCCGGACGTAAAAGCCATTGCGGCGGTCCGATCCTCTGCCGACGAAAAGAGACAGGTATTTCCCGTCCTCGCTGGTGGATGGACTGAAACGTCGCTTGCGGTCGCTTCTGTCTTCGTAGACCAGCGTATCGGCGGACTGGGGGGTATTCAGCAAGTGCCAGTAGACCTGGCCGAAAAGGTCGCTGTCGTTTTGGCTCTCACCGGGATCGGAGAGGCGGCTGTAGAAAAAGCCGCTGTCATCGGGCAGCCAGGCCACACCGGGGAATCTGCAATGTTGCAGAACCTCATCATGCTTATTTTGGGTCATTGTGTCGAGGATGTGGATTTCCTGCCAGTCAGAGCCGCTGGCGGCCAGCGTGTATGCTACTTTGCTTCCATCCTTGCTGTAGTGCTGCGACATCAGGGCTACGGTCCCATCCTGGCTGAGGCTGTTCGGGTCGAGCAGGGTCACACCTGCATGGGCAAGGCTTTCCTTCCGGTAAAGTACCGCCTGGTTTTGCATACCATCATTCCGGGTGAGGAAATATTTCCCGCCTGCTTTGTGGATTTCCTCGAGTTTGGGATAATTCCACAGTTCGGTCAGGCGGGCGCGGATCTTCTCCAGGGCGGGGATTTGATCCAGGAAGAGGCGTGTGCGCTCGTGGTGGGCTGTGCTCCAGGCTTTGACCTGGGGATCTTCGGCGTTTTCCAGCCAGCGGTACGGATCTGGAACCAGTGTGCCGTGATAGTCATCCACAACATCGGATTTCGGGGTTAGGGGAGGAGCGGAAGGGGATAGGGTCATGAAACACCTCTGGGTGGTCAAGATGATTGGGATTATACCCTCCATCTTTTTTACTGGTTCATCTGCAACAACGATGCACCATGCCGTGCTGGATGTATGGCGTGGCATGCAAGGAGAATGTTGAAATATGCCGCGGTAGTTCCCGGGTATCAGGAAGCACCTGTTGCCTTCAGTGAAAACTTCATGGGGTTGACGATCACCAATCTGTATGATAAACTATATGTCGGTTGGCGACATATAGAAACTAGTTTGCTCTGGAAAGATAAATGGCCCTGGATCCCCAAGATTTCCTCCCCCTGCGGGAGCCCACGTTTTTCATCCTGCTCAGCCTGGCCAATGGCAGGAAGCACGGCTATGCCATCCTGAAAGAGGTGGAAAGCCTGAGCAATGGGAAGATCGTGCTCAGCAATGGCACCCTGTATGGCGCCCTGACCCGCCTGATGGAACAGGGTTTGATCGAACGCCTGCCGGATGATGAAACCCCGGCTCCGGGCCTGCCGCGCAAGGCGTATTGCCTGAGCCAGAACGGATCGGCAGTCCTGGATGCCGAGATCAGCCGCCTGGAAAACATGCTAAGCCGCGCCCGCTTACCTGTCGCAGAGGAAACCCAATGAACCAAACCAACCACTGGCTCATCCGGGTGTACACCAAATCCCTGGCGCTCTACCCGCGCAGGTTCCGGGCCGATTTTGCCGATGAGATGCAGGCCGTTTTCAACCTGCGGGTGAAGGATGTAGCGGGTCAGGGGGTTGTGAGCTTGCTCAAATTGGCATTGCGGGAACTCATCGACCTTCCCCTGACCTTGTTGACCCTGTATGCCCGCGAAAGGAGAATGTCTATCATGCAAAAACAACTGAATCGCTGGTTCATCCATGGACCGGGGTCCTGGCAGGAAGTGTTGCTGGCCTGCCTGCCGTTCCTCGTGCTCTTCCTGTTCCCTGGAGTTTTTTCCTTCCCTGGGGTGGAAGAAAGCGTACCCGTGGCTATTGGGCTTGGCCTTCTGGGCTTGCTCGTACTTACGCTTGCCGTTCTTGGGATTGCCGGCTTGCTCGTCAGGCTGCCGCGCTGGGCGCTGCCCTATGCCGGGGTGCTTATCACTGGCGTGGTCTTCCTGGTGTTGATCCTATCCGGCACATCTTCCTTATTCCACGGCGGCTTATCTGCTCCCTGGTGGTTGCGGATGTTGGCTTTTGACATCATCAGCCTTGGCGCAATGGTGGTAACCATGATCCTGCTCATCTGGATCGCGCAAAAAATCCCCCTGACCAGGGATTTCTTTGGTCAAGTTCAAAAGGATTGGAGCCTGTTCTCCTTCGCCATGTATGGCGGGGCAATGGTCCTGGTTCTCGGGATGTACGAGGATATTTCCGGAGCAGGCCTGTACATCCTGGTTACGGCGGTCCCGCTGTTTTTGGGGGTTTGGGCTTACCTTCGCACCCAGGCTTTGCATTGGCGGATCATAGCCATGTTTCTTGCCGTCACTTTGTCTATGGGGATCACGCTCCTCGCGAACCTGCAATTGATGGATTGGGTTTCACCGGTTGAGTTCACGATTGGTGCGTTGGATATTAACCGCTCCGTGCTCAGCATCCTTTTAACCTGGTTTCTGGCGGTAACCATGCTGTTCATCCCGATGATATTGCCTCGCATTCCATTCTCCAAACCCGCCCGCGAGAACATGGTGTAGCAGAAATCTTTTGGGTGTATTTCATTTCAGTTGAAACCAAATACGAGGGTCGAGTAGCCGGTGGTTTTCCGGCATAT
>JBFYSM010000505.1:0-2580 GCA_041301605.1 Chloroflexota bacterium
CATCCATCACGATTCGCAAGTTCCGCAGGGATAAATTCAAGGTCGAAGATCTGGTGCAATTCGGCTCGATAACCGACAAAATGGCAGAGTTCCTGCGAGCTTGTGTGATCAGTCGGCTCAATATCATCATCTCTGGCGGGACAGGCTCTGGCAAGACCACACTGCTCAACGTGCTTTCCGGTTTCATCCCCGAGGCAGAACGGATCGTTACGATCGAGGATGCTGCGGAATTGCAACTCCAGCAGGATCACGTGTTACGGATGGAAACCAAAACCCGCAACCTGGATGGGGGAGGCGAGGTGACGATCCGCGACCTGGTCAGGAATTCGCTGCGGATGCGCCCGGACCGGATCGTGGTAGGAGAGTGCCGGGGCGGCGAAGCGCTCGATATGCTCCAGGCCATGAATACAGGCCACGATGGTTCGCTTACAACCGTTCACGCCAACTCCCCGAGGGATGCCCTATCCCGGCTGGAAACTCTGGTATTAATGGCAGGGATGGAACTACCTATCAAGGTGATCCGGCAGCAAATTGCCTCGGCGGTGGATCTGATCGTTCAGCAGACTCGCTTGAAGGATGGCACCAGAAAAGTGACCGCCATCACCGAAGTATCCGGCATGGAAGGCGATACGGTTGTCATGACCGATATCTTCAAGTACGAGCAAACCGGTGTCGAAGCGGATGGTAAAGTGCTTGGAGAAATGAAACCGACCGGTATGCGCCCGATGTTCACACCGCGCCTGGAAGCGGCCGGGTTCAGGCTTAATGCGGAAGTGTTCGGCTCGTTGAAGTTCGGAGCATCTGAACGGGAACGGCGGAGATAAGGCAGTCGCCTTCTTCGGCTAGGAGATACACAAAGCCCGGCGTCAATCAGCCGGGCTTTTTATATTGCGTCATGATGCTTGGTTAGCTATTTCGCCAGCAATTCCGCCAGAACTTTCCCGGATTGCTCCTCCACCACCTGGTGCAGGGAGCCGCCGTGGGAATCCATCGTCACCACGACGGGGAAATCCTTGACCTGGATGACCCACATGGCCTCGGGCACGCCGAAGTCCATCTTGTAAACGCTCAGCACCTTCTCGACCGATTGGGCGATGTAGGTGGCAGCGCCGCCGATGGCATGGAAGTACACGCCAGGCACTTCCTGGCAACCCTTGAGGGTTTTGGCTCCCATGCCACCCTTGCCGATCACGCCCTTGAGATTGAAATGTTTCATCACATCCGCCTGGTAAGGCTCCTCGCGGATGGAGGTGGTTGGCCCGGCGGCCACAAACTTGTATTGTTTGGTATCCAAGCCGGAGACGACCGGTCCGCAATGGTAGATGATGCCGCCTTCCAGGATTGGCTTGAGCGCCTCGTAAACTTCCAGGTCATCACCCTGCGGCGGGCGGGTCTTCTTGATGAAGGTTTCGATCATCCACTTGTGAACGGTATCGCGGCCGGTGATCATGGTGCCGGTCAGGGCGACAGGGTCGCCCACTTTCAGGCTGCGGATGGTTTCATCGCTGATGGGAATGGTTATCTCACGCATGGTATGCTCCATTTCAAGTGTCGTTGCGAGGAGCGGAGCGACGAAGCAATCTTATGTTTGATGCCTTCATGAGATTGCTTCGCACCCTTCGGGCGCTCGCAACGACATTATTTAATCGTAAATGACTTCGCCGCTGGCCAGGACGGTCATCTTGCGGCGACGGTAGGCCCAGCACATGTAGGATATGGTGACGAAATAACTGGCCGGCAGGCGGTGCAGGCCGGTGATCTTCGTATCGATGACCGTTGTTTTTCCGCCGAAGCCCATCGGGCCGATGCCCAACTGGTTGGCTTCTTCGGTGAGCTGCTCTTCCAGGGCGGCCAATTTCGGGTCCGGGTTGCGGATGCCGATCTTATCGTAGAGCACTTCCTTCGACTTGATGTAACCGGTGCCGCGGTCGCCGCCGATGGCAACACCCAGGATGCCCGGCGCGCAGCCCTGGCCCTGGGCTCTGTGAACAGCATCCAGCACGACTTTGCGCACACCGGCCAGGTCCCGCCCCGCCCCCAAACGACCATCAGGCATGGAGTATTGCGCGCCTACGTTCTCACAGCCGCCGCCCTTGAGCATCAGTTCGATGGTCAGTTCATCGCCCTCAACTTCTTCGAAGTGAATGTAGGGGAAATCGTCACCGCCCAGGTTGTTGCCGCTGTTCTTTTCATAGATGGCATCCACCGCATTCGGGCGCATGTAGGCCTTCTTGGTGGCATCGGCCAGTGCCGAGCGGATCTGCTTTTTGAGTTGCAGGGTGCTCCAGCCGGCCGGATACTTGACATAGAAGATCGGGGTGCCGGTATCCTGGCAGATGGGACTGGAGTTCTTCCGAGAGAGAGCGATGTTCTTGAGGATGGTTTCCAGCGCGCCGCGGGCGGCCGAACCGGGGGCTTCCTTTTCGATGGCAGCCTGGATGCGTTCTTCGACATCCTTTGGCAGGTCGGATGATGTGCGCCGGATGAGTTCGAGGATTTCGTTCGTAAGGTCTCGCATAGTGCCTCCTGTTTCGGATTGGTTAGCGATTTCAAAGTTGTCCGCAATGGAGTCGATCCACG
>JBFYSM010000508.1:0-3541 GCA_041301605.1 Chloroflexota bacterium
TCCCGATTTCCTCGTTGCACAGGCTTCCAGCCAACCTTCCTTCTTACCAACATGCCCGCCAAGTTCATGGTTCAACCGCTCCAGCGTGCGGCGCACATCGCCCACCAGCGCCAGCGTGTGACGGTAGTGCGTGGCATCATCCAAATCCGCGTTGATGTTGATGACCTGCTTCACGTTTGGGTAGCCGGTGCGGGAACTATCCGACTGGCAGACCGCCCGCGTCCCAACTGCGATCAGCAAGTCGGCATGTTCCATGGCATAGTTACCGGGTAATGATCCCTTTGAGCCACCCACGCCCATGCTTTGCGGATGGCTGTAGGGAACACATCCGGTCGCAATCGGGGTGTGGGCCAGCACACCGCCCGAGCGTTCGAGCAATTGAACCAATTCCGGCCCGGCAAACCGCCCGCCGCCGCCCACCTTGATGATGACCTGCTTTGCGTCCTGGATCCACTGCGCGGCCTGGGCGTAGTCTCCATCCGCCGCGCCGAGTGAGATAGGCTGGACTTCCGGCAATTCGTCGAGGTTGAAGTCCGGGAGCCATGCGGCTTGCGTGTTCATCGGCAGGAGCAGGTAGAACGGGCCGGGGCGATACGGGTGGTTCACGGTCGCCGCGCCGCGCTGCAGGGCAGTGGGTAGGGCGAGCGGCGTATGCAGGTTATAAGCCCTTCCCATCGTTGAAGCCATTTGCAGGAACAATCCCTGCTCGTGCCTGGGGACCTGCTGCATGTTGAAGCCCTCATCTTCAGTCGTCTCATCGCCGAAGAGATACCAGACACCGATCCCATCCGAGGCCGGGACGAGCGAGGCAGCCAGGGCCTGCAGGGCACCCGGTCCGATGGATGTAAGCACGGCCGCCTTCTCACCGGTCACCCAGCGCAGGGCGGTTGCGGCGTGCGAAGCCTCGATCTCACTGCGCAGGCCATACACTTTGACCAGCCCGGCCTGTTGATAGACGCGCAACACCTCGCCCACTTCGGTCGAGCCGTGACCGAAAACCGTGAAAAACGTTTTGACCCCCTGCCGCAGCAGCCCCAGTACGAGGGCTTCGGAGAGGGTCAAATCGAGATGGCGGGGAAGCACATTTTTTACGAATGCAGTGACATGTTCCGCCCGCTGGCGGATCAGGTCATCATGCGAAGGGCGTGGATTCTTGTCCATGAGAACCTCTTGTCAACGATGGCATGTTCGATCCTGGTTCATTTTTACCACAAAGAACACAAAGGGTCACGAAGTTCCTTTGCACAAAGTTTTCCTTTGTACTCCCTTCGATAAACTCGGGGCAAACCTTCGTGGCCTTGGTGGTGAGAAACCAATTGTACGATCCGGGGACTCCTTATTCCCCCAGGTATTCCTCGGTGAACGCTTTCCAAACCGGGTACTCCTGCGGATCCCAGACCTGGTGCATGAAATCATAAACCTGAACTGCATCCCAGCCATGCCTGAGAAAGCGCCATAATGCCACAAAGCACGAGACGCGGTAGTTCAGCGCACAATGCACCAACAGTTTCTGCTCCTGCCTTGCTTCCATTTCGTTCATGAACCGCTCCAGGTTCGAGCGCTGCGGCTGATCCCACATCACAGGGATATGGATGTATTCCATCCCCAGCGAACGCACGGTTGCAGCTTCATCCGGCAGGGCGTTATCCGAAGTGGGCAAGGCCAGGTTGATGACCGCCTGCACTCCGGCTTGGGCCGCTGCGGCCAGTTGTTCCTTGGTTGGCTGCCCGCCGGTCAGGATGGTATCGCTCAAGGCAAGGAAGTTTCGGATCTCTTCGAGCGCCATCTCAAACGACTTTCCTGCCCATCACGATCTGCACGGGCAGTCCCCACATCCTTCTCACCACAGCCTCCCGGATGGCAAAGCCCCGGGATTCAAGAGCCACTTTCGGATGGATCGGGCGGCAATCCACCGTTTCCGGCATGCGCAGGTGGAACCACTCGTAAAGCCGCACGATCCAGGAATTCTCTTTCATCAGCGATACCACGCACAGCCTGCCGTCGCTTTTCAGGACGCGCCTGCATTCTTCCAGAACGACCGGGATTTCTGGCGTATCGAACAGTTCCAGCGTGAAGCACATAAAGATCGCATCGAAGGACTGAGCGGGGTAAGGCAGGCTGCATGCATCCCCTGATTGGAGTTCCACCCGTTGGCCCAGGCCCGCCTTCGAAATACGTTCCTCCGCCACCCGGCGCATGCCTTCGGAAATGTCGACCCCGTGCACCTTCCCGGAATCACCTGCGGCTTTTGCCAGATGGAGCAAGGCATAGCCGGTCCCGTACCCGATCTCCAGCACCTGCTCGCCGGGTTGGATATCCAGCAGCGCCAGGCCGAGGTCGGCGAACTTCTTCTCGCTGCCGGCAAATCCGTCATACCAGCGGCTCATGCGGTCGTAGCTGCGCCGGGCGGCTTCCTTCGAACGGGTCACGCGGCTGATATCATCCACTTATAAATTCGATCCATTCACCCTTGCGAAGGTTCCGGCTGGTTCCGGGTTCGAATTTCCAACGAAATTCTGCCTGAACCCGGATTTCGTCTGCATATGCAACCTTCGCAAGGATTGTAGCTCTGACAACTTTAGAACTCCCTCCTGCCATCCTCGATACTTTGCAGGATCTCCTTGCGGCTGAGGTTGAGGTCAATTCCATCCACCGCCAGCGGAGAACCCTTGCGCTTCTGCGGCTTGACGATGAATACCTGTCCATCGCGGCGCTTGATGCGCACTTCCCCATATTTGGCAGCCTGCTCCAGGATGGAAGCCAGTTTCTGGCGTGCTTCGGTATAAGTATATGTGTTCATTCCGACACCTCCAAAACCTGTAGCTTATTGTTCTTCGCCGCTATCGCCAGCCGGTTATCGAGTGTCAGTAATGGTAACCGGTATTTTTCAGCGCAACGCAACAGGTAGGCATCGTAGGCGTAGAGGCCAAATTCATCTGCTATTTTCACGGAATCGGACAATTCGACTTCCACAAACCGTACGGGAACTTGCAGATAGATTTCGATTGCCTGCAAGGCTTCATCCAATGTTATCCGTTTACGCTTGAGCAAGGAAGAAAAAGCATTGCCCATCTCCCAATGAACAGAGAGCGGGGCGATCAACTCGGCCTCATTCGTCAGTGCCACAAGTTTCCCTTTATCCTCTTCGTTTGTGATCACTGCAATCAAGACGGATGCGTCAACGACAATCTCCATGAGATACTCCTTGATTTGTACATATGTACAACTGGATTATACTCATTTTCCCTGGAAAATCAATACCCACCCCAAGAAAATCCTCCAAAACCTATTTCACGATCTCACGAACGTACCATCCCGCAAATCCTGCAGCGCCTGCTGGATATCCTCACGCGTGTTCATGACGAACGGTCCATAGGGGAAGATCGGCTCTTATTTTCGAAACACCCGGAACTGCATCAAGGCCAGTTGTAGAAGGGTTCCTCGCCAAGCACCAGGTAATCCTGCTGGATATCCTCGTAGAAGACGGCGTGCATCTCCCATTCCTTTTCGCGCCACTCCAAGTAACCGTTGATGGGCTTGC
>JBFYSM010000525.1:0-2663 GCA_041301605.1 Chloroflexota bacterium
AGAAACCCGGCGCCACCCCGGAACCAGAGCCGGTTGCCCCAACCAAGTCGATCCCGGAAACCCGGCAAGCCGAGCCGCCGCAAGCCGGATCCTTCTCTGAAGAACTGGGGTTTGCCTTCGAGGATTCATCCGAGGGCCAGGCCGAGGCACCCACATTTGCCGAAAGTCCGCTGGCTTCTGTAATGGAAGGAACGGAATCCGAACCTTACGTTGGGGCAGAACCCATGCAACAGCCCGGGCCCACCCATTTCAGCGGCAAACAATGGGCATTACTGATTGCCTTCGGCGCGATCGAGGTCATCATCCTGATCGTCTTCGGCATCCTGGTGTTAGCCGATTTCATGTGAACCAAACCGAATAACCCTGACGCCTGTTCCATCACATAACATATCCTTTGGAACACCCTTTCCTTTCGATCATCATCCCCGCCCATAATGAAGAGAGCCGCCTGCCGCGCGCCCTGGGCCAGGTTTTTTCATTCCTCTCCCAGCAGGCTTATGATTCCGAGGTGCTGGTGGTGGAAAATGGCAGTTCGGACCGCACCCTGCAGACCGCCCAGAAATTCACTGAGATCTTCCCCACCCTGCGTGTGCTGCATGAAGAACAGGCCGGGAAGGGCAGTGCTGTAAAGCGCGGGATGCTGGAAGGGCGCGGCCAGTACCGTTTCATCTGCGATGCGGATCTTTCCATGCCGGTGGATGAGATCAACCGCTTCCTGCCGCCTGCATGCCATTGTGACGTTGCCATTGCCTCCCGCGAAGCCGCAGGCGCCATCCGCTATCACGAGCCTTATTACCGCCACCTGACCGGGCGCGTCTTCAATTTCCTGATCCGTTCCATCGTCCTGCCGAACCTGCAGGATACCCAATGCGGGTTCAAGTGCTTCCGCCGGGAAGTGGCCGAGCAAGTATTCCCCTACCAAACCCTGAGCGGCTGGGCTTTCGATGTGGAGGTTCTCCACATTGCCCGGTCACATGGCTTCACCATCACAGAGATCCCCATTCCCTGGTACTACCAATCCGAAAGCAAGATCAGTGTCCTGCATGATTCCTGGCATATGTTCATGGACCTGCTGACCATCCGGCGTAACAGCCGCCAGGGGGTATATGATCACCGAACCTGACCTGATCATCGAACAGGCACTCTGGACTTCCGGGTGGAACCACGTTGCCGGGATGGATGAGGCCGGGCGCGGTGCCCTGGCGGGTCCCGTTGCAGTTGGGGCGGTCATCCTGCCATCATTCCAGGGGAGCCTTGCCCGGATCCTTTCCGGTGTACGCGATTCCAAGCAGATGACCCCCCTGCAGCGGGAGAAACTCGCCCCGCGCATTCGTGAGACTGCCCTGGCATGGGCAGTGGCATTTGCAACCGCAAAGGAGATCGATATGCTGGGGATCACAGCTGCCACCCGCCTGGCAGCCACGCGTGCCCTCCATTCCCTTTCCATGATGCCCGATTACCTGTTGACCGATTACCTGCTCGTTCCTGATACGGAAATTCCCCAGACCACCCTGGTCAGGGGGGATCAAAAAATCCTCAGCATTGCGGCCGCTTCGGTGCTTGCCAAAACCAGCCGGGATGCCTTGATGCGCGAACTGGATGAGGCGTATCCCGGTTATGGTCTTGCCCGGCATAAAGGCTATGGCACCTCGCAACACCGGGAGGCACTGGTCAGGCTCAAGCCGAGTGCCATTCACCGCAAGAGTTTTACGCTCTACTGAGATCGGGTTATTCACCCAACTCAAACACGACAACTTCGGGTGGACACAAGAAACGCACGCGCGGCAGCGGCGTACCATCCATCCCCAGGCCGCGACTGACGTACAGGGTGGTTTCCCCCACCTGGTACTGGCCCATTTCATATTGCTTGCCGTATCGTGAAAACGTTACCAACGCCCCGTAGAAGGGCAACCGTACCTGGCCACCATGGGTATGCCCAGCCAGGTACAGATCGATCCCGTGAGCAGAAGCGGTTTCGATCAAATCCGGCGTGTGGTAGAGCAGGATGGTATAGGCATCATCCGGCACAGTAGCCATCAATTGCTCCAGGTTGCGCCGGTCCGTGTTGTATCCCAGGTGGGAGACGCCCACCAACACGAAATCCCCATTGGGAAGCGTAAGCACCTCGACTTCATTCTGCAATAAACGGATCGGCAACTCTTCGAATATTGGAACTACATCGGGGTAATCGGTTGCTCCTGTAACTGCATAGACGCCGTAGGGAGCAGAGAGCAGGGACAAAAACGATTGGGTTTCCTCCAGTACAACCGGATCGTGCACGTAATCATCGCTGACATAATCGCCGGTCAGCAGGATCAGGTCGGGCTGGATGGCATCCAGTTGGGCCAGCACATCCTCCTCCCGCCTGGTGACGTGCTCGAAATGCAGGTCGCTCAGGTGTACGATGGTCAGGGGTTTTCCCGGTTCAGATGCCTGTGAATTCAAACGCACTTCCGTTGTCGTCAGGCGGAAGGGTTCGATGTACATCCCATCGAAGGCCAACAGGGATAGGATTACATGGATCAGGCCGAGAGGAATCACAATGAACTGGAACCTGGCCCTGGGCCTGTTGCTCATCAGGATCAACATAACCAGGCCGGCAAACAGGAGCATCAAGCGGGCTACATGGAAGAAGTACAGCGGGGAGCCGGCCTGGGGGCCAT
>JBFYSM010000544.1:0-2626 GCA_041301605.1 Chloroflexota bacterium
TGGTAAAGTGCTAAAGTGAATGAAGAAATGAAGGCGATAAGTTCGGCAGAATGTTGTAAAATAGTGGGGAGCATTGGTTCCTTCCTGGTCAGATTTTGACTGCAACATTATCTTACCAGAAACCCAGTGCTCATCTCATTCTATTTGGCGAAACTCCAGTTAATAAAAAGAAGAACCTCCCGCAAACAGAGGCTGCTCGTGGGAGGTTCTCCTCATGAATGGGCCGGCTTCGCCGAAAGCGGCCCTATGGCAATTTGTAATAAGTGATCTACCTCCTTTCCGGTTTGGTTTCAAGAAATGTTCTCAAACGGAAGGACATCCTTTTACTCGGCCAATACGAACTGCTTGATCACCTCCGCGCTCATCAATAGTGCGATTACCAGGGCAATGATGCCCAACAACCAGATGGAATAGTAACCCACCACCATTCCCACCAGCACCGAGAATGCAACCGCCAGCATGGCTCGTGAGGCTTTCCGGGGTTTACCACGCAAGGGCCGGTTCAACAGCAGCCACATCCCCAGCCCCACCACCATGCTGAGCACGCTGACCGTGAAGATCAGGGTCAGGATCTGGTCCCCGCTCAAGCCGAACAGATCGATCATCAGGATCCCGCAAGTGCCGGAGCGGGAGGGGGTCCGGTAAGTTGGGAACTGGTAAGCCCGGATCAGGATCAAGCGCCCAAAGACAGCATTATCCGAAGTGACCTGCCACTGGATTTTACGCGTCGCGCCCGATTCGATGGGGTATTTCTCGCGCGGATTCTCGAACATACCCGGATTGCTGATCTCAAGCTGGATCATGGGCTCGATGGTTTTATCCGTTGTATTCACCAGGTTCACAGAGATCACACCCACCTCCTGGGAGGTCATCACAACCGGGCATTTGAGGGTTTTCAGTCCTTCATCTGATGGGTAACCGGGCCCAAAATAGAAGTCCGATTCGAGGCTGGCCACCACGGTACCTGCCGTGAGGGCCATCCCCATCAGTATGCCGATCGCGAAGATCAACACACTCAAGATCTTCAGTACTGTTTTCATCATCTTATCCTTATCTTCAGCTATTCAACTCCGCCAGTGCATCTTCAACGGATATTTCACCAGCGGCAATCTTCTCCAACACGGCCTTGCGTTTGTCAGGCGTCTTCTGGGGTCTGACCGGTCTTACCTCGCCAGTGTGCTCGAGCGAGAAACTACCCGAGACCGTGTTGACATTGATCCCGACGCCGCCACCTTGAACCTCTGCGGATTGGTGACCATGGTTGCTGGAGAGTGCCGTGACAGGCATTGTCGTGTGGATGCGCCCGCTGATACTGGCCATGCGCACATTGCAGCCCGTCTTTCCCGGGACCGTCAGGCGGATCGCCCCGGAGACCGAGCGGAAATCATAGGGACCGCTGCCCAGGGGGGTTTCCAACTTCATATTCCCGCTGACCGTGGAGGCCTTGATGGAGGAACAATTGGATTCTTGTACGTCAACCTTCCCGGATACCGCTTCAGCATTTAACTCTCCATCCATTCGGATCACAGAAGCATCCGCGCTGACCACTTCCAGCTCCACCTTGCCGGTTAAATCTGCCAACTCCACATCCCCGCTGACGGATTTGACCTCTACCTCCCCCCGCAACCCCCGGACACTGGCTGTACCGCTGACCGTCTTGATCTGAAGATCAATGGCCACAGGCACCAGCAGGGTGTACATTATCTTGCATGGCCGCGAACCCCTCAGCCATTCGAGGCCGTGGTCATGATCGAAATGGGTTTTGACGATCACCTGGCCATCGGAGGCCTGCTCGATTTCGACCCGGGTGCATTCTGCATCACCTGAATCCAGGTATTTAACCGCCGTAACCTTGACCTCTCCATCGATCCCCGGTTGGATATCCACCGATCCGCAGATGTTACTGACCTTCAACCGGGCAGGTTGGGTTACCGAAAAAGTCCGTTCAATCGTTTCTTGAGACATGGTTATTTCCTTTCTTGGCTAATTAGACACATTTCTACATTCCATAGATCTCGCTGAACTTGCTGCGCAGGTAACGCATGTAGGCAGCCGGATCGATCTTCGAACCGGTCACTTTCTGAACCAGTTCCTGGGGCTGGAACTTGCGGCCATAGCGATGGATATGTTTGCGCAGCCAGGCGAGCAATTCATCGAACTTGCCAGCCCGCACCTGGTCGGCCAGGTTGGGAATATCCTGGTTGATCTTCTCCCAGAGTTGGGCGGATACCAGGTTGCCGAGCGCATAAGTCGAGAAGTAGCCAAAGGCACCGAATGACCAGTGGATATCCTGCAAAACGCCCTGCGCATCGTTGGGAGGCGTCACACCCAGATACTCCCGCATCTTGGTGTTCCAGTACTCCGGCAGGTCCTTCACCGCCAGCTTGCCTTCGATGACGGCGATCTCCACCTCCAGGCGCAGCATGATGTGCAGATTGTAGGTGGCCTCATCCGCTTCGACGCGGATCAGGGACGGATGAACCTTGTTGATGCCTTTATAGAAACTCTCCAACGGCACGTTCCCGAACTGGCTGGGGAAAACTTCCTGCAGGCGCGGGTAGAAGTGCTGCCAGAAGGGCAGCGAGCGCCCAACCAGGTTCTCCCACAGCCGGCTCTGGGATTCGCC
>JBFYSM010000549.1:0-4083 GCA_041301605.1 Chloroflexota bacterium
CTTCCAGGATAAAGCCCGCGGATAGGTATAGCGGTTTCGCCCCGCGCATGGCCAGGTCGTTCACCGTACCGTATATTGCCAGCTCCCCAATGTTTCCACCCGGGAAGAACAGCGGGCTCACAACAAACGAGTCGGTTGTAAAAGCGACTTTGGTCGTTCGTCGTTTGTCATTCGTCGTCAACGGCAGAGCCGTTGAATCACCCATCTGCCTCAACCATTCGTTATCGAAAGCAGGCGCGAACAGGTGCTCGATCAGGTCAGCCATCATCCTGCCGCCGGAGCCATGTCCCATCACAATGGTGGGATAGTTCTGGAGCGGGCGTGGGCAGGTCCAGCCGTTGAAGTTAGGGTTATCTGGCATAATTTTCCGTTTTGAATTCACCGTGAAGCGGCGGAGAGCGCGAAGTTATTATTGCTCGCGAAGGGTTTCTTCGCTCATCAGGAAATCTTGGCGGACTTCGCGCCTTCGCGGTTCACTCATTTCCCATATCTACCATAACGGTAGTATGCCGCGCAGGCACCCTCGGATGAAACCATCGTCGCGCCGAGCGGAGTCTGCGGGGTGCATTCCTTTCCAAAGGCGGGGCATTCGCTGGGTTTCTTGCGCCCCTGCAAAACCAATCCGCTGATGCAGAGCGGAGATTCGTGCGTCTCGATGGTCTGCACTTCAGGGAAGCGTTTCTCTGCATCGAAAGCGGCATATTCATCTCTCAAACGGTATCCGGAGGCAGGGATAATGCCAATGCCGCGCCAGGCGCGGTCGGTCATCTCGAAGACCTGTTTGATGACAGCCTGGGCAGGTTTGTTCCCCTCCCGGGATACCAGCCGGGCATAGGCGTTCCGAACTTGTGGCTTGCCATCTTCCAGTGCGTGGACGCAATCCAGGATGCCATGCAGGATATCCACCGGCTCGAAGCCGGTCACCACGATGGGGATTTTGTACTTCTCTGCCAGCGGTTCGTATTCCCAGTAGCCCATCACGGTGCAGACGTGGCCGGCGGCCAGGAAGCCATCCACCTGGACATCGGGAGATTCCATCAGGGCGGTGATGGCGGCCGGGACGGTCACGTGCGAGACCAGAACGGCAAAGTTTGGGATGCCCTGTGCCTTGGCCTGCAGGACGGACATGGCGTTGGCTGGGGCGGTCGTCTCGAAGCCGATGGCGAAGAATACGATGGTTCTATCGGGGTTTTTCCTGGCGATCTCCAGGGCGTCGAGCGGGGAGTAGACGATGCGGACATCGCCGCCGGCGGCTTTTACGGCGAACAAGTCGCGGGTCGAACCAGGCACCCGCAGCATATCTCCATACGAGGTGAAGATCACATCCGGGCGGGAGGCCAGGGCGATGGCCTTGTCCACCAGTTCGAGCGGCGTCACGCAGACCGGACAGCCCGGCCCGTGCACAAGTGTGATTTCGGGTGGGAGCAACTGGTCCAACCCGGACTTGATGATCGAGTGGGTCTGTCCCCCGCAAATCTCCATCAGGGTCCACCCCCTGTCGGGGGTCTTCGAGGGGCGGCTGATCGTTTTCTGTAGATCGGCGAGCAGTTTATGGGTCAGGCCTGCGTCGCGGTATTCGTCGAGGTATTTCATGGGGCCTCAGATGCCCGGTGTCTCTGAGACGCCGGGGATCTCATCTTCAATAGCTTCGATTTGCCGCAGTAGTTCCAGCGTCTCCATGGCTTCCTGTTCATCGATGATGTTGAGCGCAAAACCGACATGGATGAGGGTGTAATCGCCCACTTTCACTTCAGGAACGTAAACCATGCAGGTTTCCTTGATCACGCCCCCGAAATCGACCTTGCCCATCTGCATGCCGTTGTTTTCATAGAGTTCGATCACTTTGGCCGGGATACCAAGACACATTCAGCACCTCTAATACGGGATTCTTGTGTATACTCGAAGAGTTCCTGTATTTTACTCGAAACGAGAACCCTGCGCGTGTGTTTTGTACTTCAGGTAACCTGACAAAGAAGAGGAGATCATCGATGGAAGAGAAGAAACACAAGCAAGCCATCCGGGCCTGGACGATGTACGATTGGGCCAATTCGGTCTTTGCCACCAGCATCATGGCGGCCATCCTGCCGGTTTATTATGCCAGTGTGGCCGTACAGAGCGACCAGGCCAATACCGCGACCGTGTATTGGTCCATCACGACTTCCATTGCTTTGCTCATTGTGGCTATCCTGGGACCCATCCTGGGTGCGATGGCGGATTTCCTGGGGGCCAAGAAACGCATGATGACCATCTTCGTTTTCATCGGCGTGACCGGGACAGCATTGCTATACCTGGTGGGAACCGGGGATTGGTTCATTGCTTCCCTGTTCTTTATCTTTGGAAGTATTGGCTTTTCCGGGGCGAATGTTTTCTATGATTCACTTCTCCCACATGTTGCCAGGTCAGACGAAATTGACCAGGTTTCCTCGCGCGGTTACGCCATGGGATACCTGGGCGGCGGCATCCTGCTGGCGGTCAACCTGGGCATGATCATGGCCCTGCCGGGCATCCTGCCCAGCATCTTCCCGTCGCTGTCAAACTGGTCGGAAGGAGACCTGACCACGTTGATGACGCGCATCTGCTTCGTCACGGCTGCTGTTTGGTGGCTGCTGTTCACCATTCCCATCTGGCGGCATGTTCCTGAACCGGAGCGCCGCATCCGTGATGGTGAGAAGGGGTTCAGCCCCTTGCGGGCAAGTTTTGGCCGCCTGGGTTACACGTTTGGCGAAATCCGCAAATACAGGCAACTGCTGATCTTCATTATTGCCTTCTGGCTGTATAACAACGGCATCGGGACGATCATCTACATGGCGACCATCTACGGGACCGAGTTGGGTTTCAGTTCCACCACGACCATTGGGACGCTCTTGATGGTCCAGTTTGTGGCCATTCCGTTCGCGTTCCTGTTCGGCTGGCTGGCAAAGAAGATGGGAACCAAGCCCGCCATCCTGCTCAGCCTGGGCGTTTACACGCTCATCGCGATAGCCGGTTATTTCCTGTACCACGAGTGGCAATTCTGGGTTCTGGGATTCGCCGTGGCGACCGTCCAGGGCGGCAGCCAGGCGCTCAGCCGTTCACTGATGGGACGCATGATGCCCAAGAGCAAATCGGCCGAATTCTATTCCTTCTTCAGCATCTCGGAAAAGATCGCTGGAACAGTCGGGCCGTTGCTGTTCGGCGTGGTCAGCGCGGCGGTGGGTGGCAGCCGGTTGGCGATCGTCTCGTTGATCATATTCTTTGCTTCGGGAGGCTACCTGCTGTCACGCGTCAATGAGAAGGAAGGCATCCGAGTGGCGGAGCAGGAGGATAGGGAATTTACGCAAGCGACGCCTTGATTTGTTTCGAGAAACATCAGGCCGGGGAGCCATCTCAGGGTAGATTCTGGGGTTGATCCGGTTGTCGGTCACGTTGGGGGAAGCTCCCGGACTCCAGGGTTGTTTAACGAACAAGCTCCCCGGAATTTACGGCAGCGCCCGGAACCACTCCAGGATCTCGATCCCGCGAAAGTGCCAGATGGTCACAGCGGCTACCAGCACCAGCCATAGCAGCGGCACGCTCCAGCGAGTCCACCGGTGCAGCGCTTGGGCGGCGGCCTTCTCGCGGTCTTCTTTCAGGAGCATCAAGGCTGCCGAAATACCCACAGAGAGTGAAACGATCACGTAATTGGCGATCATGAACTTGTCGGCGTATGTCAGGTACCCAACCGGCGGGATGGAGGAGTTCAAGCTGATGTGGTACAGGATGGCTGCCACCAGCGTGGATGAAGTGAGGGCCAGGCGTTCCCCGGCGGCTTCCGGACGCATGATGAATGAGAGCAGGCCCACCAGCACGATGACTGCCGCCGCGAACAGGCTGTTCATGAAGGATGAGAACAAGGGGTGGGCAATGGTGATGGCGAAACGATACCGGGAGTAGTAGGTGCCCGGGTAAATGGGATAGACCTTATCGATCATGTGGGCTTCATGGCCGGGGATGAGCGTCCACCCAGACACGTGCACGTTCTCATCAATGCCAGTAAGGGTGGGTTCGGCGACGAATGCCAGATCTTCTACACCGGCGATCTTATCCTCGATGAGAACGATCAAC
>JBFYSM010000552.1:0-3000 GCA_041301605.1 Chloroflexota bacterium
TCCGCGCCTTCGATGCGGTAGTGATACAACCCGGATCGAGGATTGTTGATTTCTGATTTCTGATTGAAGAGCCGCTTCAGCATCGGTTGCCTTTGAAAATCAGCAATGGACAATCGAAAATCGTCAATTTACCGTCCTCCACCCGCACAGGCGCAGGCGCAACCGGCGCAGGCGCATGCGCAGGCGCAACTGCGGCCGCCACCTCCGCCGCGGGAGCCGCCACCACTGCGGGTGCTGCTTGTCTTTGGCATGGGGTTGGTGCGGCTGGTCACGCCGCTGGTGAAGGATTGGACATTGCCCAGCACGCGGCTGGAGAAATTCTGTACGCCGGTTACAACGGAGGCTGCAAATGCCGAGCCAGGGATGCTGGTCGGTGCGCCGCGCCCGGTGGATACGGATGGAACACCGGTGCCTGCACCCGCCCTGACTGTGCTGACAGGGTGGTACCCAGGGTCATATCGGCCCCACCACATCGGCAGGAAGACCGGACCGGTGAAGACGCGGCGGGTGCGTTCATCGTAGTTTTTGTCGAGCATGGTCCACTCGAGGGCTTCATCGTACATCTGGCTCTTGACTTCCGGGGTTCCGGCGGATTCGATCTGGGCCCAGGCGCGTTCCATGATGTTCTTGTAGTAAGCCTGGGTTTCCTTCCGGCTGAAGCCTTTAATTTTGTCACCCACGGCTTTGACCAGGTTGACGGTCATTTCCTGCAATCCTTTCCTACGGCCTGCCAGGTCGGCGGCAGCAAAGGCGCGCAGGAAATCTTTCTCGTATCCGTGCAGGCTTTCAGGGATCGGCTCGTTTACCTGCAAGGTCAGCGGTTCCTGTTTGAGGACCGTAGCAGCTTCCTTTTTGACCACGCCGAACAGGACCATCTGCATGATTTTGTCCAATGGCTGCTCCATCAGGATGGCAGCTTCAACGGCTGTCAGGCCACGCTTGACGCCGTGACCTTCGATGGATATCTTGGGCGGCAGGTATTGCAGTTTGCGCTTGCGCTCGTTGATGGCTCCCAGGATCGGCGCACCGACGAAGAGCAGGCCGAATAACCCGCAGCAGCCAAAACTGCTCAGGCTTTCGAAGATATCGCCGATATCGTAGATTATGGAGGATGGCGATGAAACCGGCTCAGTCTGGATGGCGCTCGAAACCACATATGTTTTTGGGAAATCTGCGCCGAATGTGTACATGGTATAGCCATTGGCTTGCTGGTTGCGCCACGTGTACGTAATGCGGCCATCGGCATCGAAGCCGGTCTCGGGTTCTGCCGGGAAACCGTAAGGTGCACTATGCCAGCGAGGTTCCTCGGGCAGTACGCCCGGGGGCAGGTGATAGATGACGGTCAGGTCGGTATTGCCGTTGGCAGTGGTCCAGTAAGCAGGCGAAAAGACCGCGCTGGCGTAATTGGGATCCTCCGTGCTCTCATAGAGCACACCATTAACGCGGGCAATGTATATGTGAACCTGGCCAGAGCCACCAGGCGGGATGGTATAGGCCCCCATTTCCACCGCGAAACCATATGAGCCATCTCCCTGGAAATCCGATGATACCGACACCGAATTGCCCTCCACATCTGCCGTGATATCGCTCAGGCTGAAGTTCCAGGTGGGCATGCCTACATCCACATAATCGATGGCATGGCCATAGGCATCGTTGGTAAAGAAGAAGTTGTAATCCAGCGCACTTGTGCCATCCGCGTTCCAGTAGATATGCACAACCATTTTATCCAGGCTGAAGGAATAATCCTGCGCCTGGACGCTGGTTGTAAAGGCAAACATCATCACGATCAAAACCAGTGAAGCAAGCACGCGTTGTTTCATACGGCCTCCTTTTGGGGGATTCGACATCAGTCAATCAAGAGAGTTACGTTTTACTCGTTTTACGTGTATCATCTCAATAACTTGGGGGGCGTGGGGTGTGTGGGCGGCGAAGCCACCCCATCTTCCCCTATTTATTGAGAAGTTACTTTTACGTAGTATTGTCACCACTTCGGTTCTTCGGTCAGTTGGTAGACGGTATGGCAATACGGGCAGTTGACCATTGGCGCGCCGTTGACCAGTTTGATATTGTCAGCGGTCAGCGTCCCGCCGCAGGACTGGCACTTCATCTGTTCGATCTTGGTTTCACCGGGCAGGTCGACTTTGAGGGTGACATTCTGCGCGGTTTCCTGTTTCGCTTTGCGAGCGGCCAAGATGATGACCACGATTCCAGCCAGGAGAACGATAGCGCCGATGCAGATTCCGCCATATCCAATCCCCTCTACTCCTTGCGCTCCACCAAGAGATCCCAGAAGAACAAATCCCCCAATCGCGAGACCACATGCGCCGAGAAGAAGAAGGATTACAGCTCCGACATACATCCAGGTTGTAGGTTTCATGTTGCCTCCGTTATCAATATACGTTCGAGTATCTGAAAGTGTAGCACTTTCCGGGAAGAAAAACAAATGACATTAATCCAGATTCTGGCTGTTTTTGGAAAGGCCATAAGCCCTGGCAACCGGCAGTACAACCAAGAAGCCGGTGCCCGGCTGGTTCAAATCACCGACAACGCCCTGGGTTGCCGCAACAACCTCATCCACCACACTTTCATCCTTGACCACGGTAATTAATGTTCGGTGAAGTTCCTCGCGCATTTCGTACAGGTCATCCAGGCCGGGCATCAGCGGCAGATCGTCGCGGAAGCCATCGAATTTGCGGATACGACCCAGGCCGGTGCTGGGGAATACCGTTGCCCCGGGCACCCCGGCCTGCTCCCAGGCATCCAACAGGTCTTCCAGCTTATCAGCATCGTCAAGGACAAAGAGCATGAAGTACATCATCATTTCTCCTTTCTCACAAGCGTCTTTTGGGCAGAGGTATCGGCGGGTTCTTTTTCTCTAAATAGTAGGCGCAGGAATGGGGGTGTGACCAGCGTGGTGACCAATACCATCCCGACGATGGCTGAGAATGCATTCCCGGTCAACAAGCCCTCCACCATGCCCACATTGGCGACAATCAGCCC
>JBFYSM010000584.1:0-3124 GCA_041301605.1 Chloroflexota bacterium
CCCGCGCCCGGGTGCTGGCAACCCAACTCGAAGGCCTGAACGCCCAGCGCCAGTTGCTGACCCGCCAGGTGACCGAGGCCGCTGAAGCCCAGTTGCGCGCCGATCCGGCCCTGCTCTCCGACCCGGTCATCGTGCTGGCCCACCCGGCCTGGCCGGCAGGCGTGATCGGCATCGCCGCCAACCGCCTGGTGGAGCGTTACAACCGTCCCGCCATCCTGCTGTCTTCCCCGCCCGGAGAACCGGCACGCGGCTCGGCCCGTTCCATCGAAGGGGTCAACATCACCACCGCCATCGCCGCCCAGGAAAGCCTGCTGCTCAAGTTCGGCGGGCACCCGATGGCCGCCGGGCTATCCCTGGAAGCCGAAAACCTGCCCGATTTCCGGCGCGGGCTGGCGCGCACCGTCCGCCAGATGGGCGTGGATACCCGCCGCGAACCAACCTTGCAGATCGATGCCTGGCTGGATCTGCCCGATCTCAACCTGGAATTGGCTGAATCCTTGGAAAGCCTGGCTCCCTACGGTGCAGGGAACGAAAAACTTGTATTGGCTACGCGCAAACTATCACTCAAAAGCACTGCCTCCATCGGGCGCGGCGGCGAACATCTCAAGCTGCGCGTGGAAGATGAAAACCACGCCATCCAGGAAGTGCTGTGGTGGAATGGAGGCGGTGAAGAATTGCCGGACTCCCAATTCGACCTGGCCTACACCTTGCGCGCCAGCAACTTCCGCGGCGTGCGCCAGGTGACGATTGAGTTCGTCAGTTTCCGGGCTGTTGAAGCCGAAAAGATCGAAGTAGTCAGCCGGAAAAAGCGCGAGATCATCGATCATCGCGGCCTGGATCAACCCATCACACAATTGCCCGCCCTCGACTTGCCGCCAGATACTATCTTGTGGGCTGAAAGCACGCACAAAAAGGATGTGGCTGGCAAAGCCCGTTACGAACTCTCCCCTGCCCCGAATCTGGCTATCTGGACGATCCCGCCCGGAGCGGCAGAATTGCGTCAGGCGGTCAACGCTGTCAAACCGGGGACGATCTACCTTTTCGGCAATGTCCCGGCAGAAATGACACCCGAGGCATTCCTGTCGCGGCTGGCCGGGCTGGTCAAATATGTCATCAACCAGCGCGGCGGCAAGACAACCCTGTCAGAGTTAGCATCCGCCATGGCAGCCCGCGAGGCGGCTGTGCGTGCCGGGGTGGAATGGCTGAAGAGCGGCGGGCAGCTGGAGGTCCGGGAGGAACCGCCGGGGGAATTCTCGATCACAGCGACTCGCGCGGAGAGCGATGATGAATCCCGGGCACGGTGGATGTCCATACTGGCATTCGTCCTCGATGAAACCAATGCCTACCGTCAGCATTACATGCGGGCGGACAAAGAAACCCTGATCCCATAAACGCATTTGTATGTCACTGCGAGCCGAGGGTCGAGTAGCTGGTGTATTTCCAGCGTATCGAGACCCGGCGAAGCAGTCTCATGCTTATGAGGAGATTGCTCACTGGCACTGCGCGCCATCGCAAGCGTCACTGCCTACGGCAGTTCGCAATGACAGGTATATACAAAATTCTCTCCTGTTGCACAATCCATTTGATACATTTGATACAATGGAAGCATGGCAGAAACAGCCGGCTTCGAAGAGATCCCGCACACCGCCGACTGGGCGCTGCGCGTCTGGGCGCCCAGCCTGGAAGCGTTGTTCGTGCAGGCCGCCCTGGGCATAAACGCCCTGGCCGGCACGCAACTGGCGGATGGCCCGCGCCTTGCGAAGCATTTCTCCTGCACCGGCATGGACGCCGAAAGCCTGCTGGTGGCGCTGCTCTCGGAACTGGTCTACTATGCCGAGCAGGAGCAGCTTGGCTTCGACCGTCTGGATATCCGGATCGATGGCGAGCGGCTGGAGGCCGAAATGGAAGGCGCATCGGTAACCGCGGCCAGCAAGACGATCAAGGCGGTTACGTACCACGATTTGCAGATCCGCGAGACGGTCGCCGGTTATGAAGTGACGATTGTGTTCGATGTGTAGGATGAGCAAACGTTGGTCAAGTAGGCAGTGGGTCTCGATACGCTCCTTCGGAGCTACTCGACCAACACCGCCATATCGAGACCAACAATAAATGCCAAAATTTATGGTCTCGATACGCTCCTTCGGAGCACTCGACCATCACCGCCGCATCGAGATTTACGCTTGTACAGAACGGAGGTAGTTATGATCCGCATACAGGATTTGACCAAGATCAACGATTACGAGTGGGAGATCCCGCAGGGTTTCCGGGGCGACATGCGCGTGCCGGTGCGCATCTTTGCCACGCGCGAATTACTGGAACAGGTTCTCAATGACAAATCGCTCGAACAGGCCGTCAACTCGGCCACCCTGCCGGGGCTGGTCGGGTCGGTGGTGGTGATGCCCGACATGCACCAGGGCTACGGCTTCCCGATCGGCGGCGTGGCAGCGACCGAGTTCCCGCATGGGGTGGTTTCGCCAGGGGCCATCGGCTACGATATCAACTGCGGCGTGCGCCTGATGGCATCCGGTATCGAATACGAGGCCGCCCTGCCCCACCTGGATACCCTGGCAACCCTGCTCGACCAGTACTGCCCTAGCGGGGTCGGCAAGGAGGGCGTGGTGCGGGTCAGCGTGCCCGAATTGGACAAGGTGCTGCGGGAGGGTTCCCGCTGGGCCTTGAAGAACGGCTACGCCACCGAGAACGACATCGTCCGCACGGAGGAAGACGGCTGCCTGGAAAAGGCCGACCCGTCCAAGGTCAGCGAGCGCGCCAAGCAGCGCGGCCGGGAGCAGATCGGCTCGGTGGGAGCCGGCAACCACTTCGTGGAAGTGGATTTTGTGGAGGAAATATTCGACTCCAATGCAGCTAATATCATGGGCTTGCGCCAGGGATGCCTGGCCTTGCAGATCCACTGTGGATCGCGCGGCCTGGGACACCAGGTTTGCACCGACTACGTGCAATCCTTCCAGGGCGCGGTCAAGCGCTACGGCATCGACCTGCCTGACCGGGAACTGGTCTGCGCGCCGATGGATTCGCCGGAGGGTGCTGCCTATCTCGGCGCGATGCGTTCGGCGGCCAACTTCGCCTTCGCCAACCGGCAACTGCTGGCCCATTCCGCCCGGCG
>JBFYSM010000010.1:0-6133 GCA_041301605.1 Chloroflexota bacterium
CGCGCCGCGGAGACCAATACCGTCGTGCTCGTCCCGGACACATCAAAAGAGGAAGGCTGGCTGCCTAACGAATTGCTGCCCGATACCCGTTCCGAGATCGCCGTTCCGATTTCATCGGGTGACGAAGTGCTGGGCGTGTTCGATGTGCAGCACAACATCGTCAACGGCCTGACCGAGCAGGATGCCGATCTGCTGCAATCCATTGCCAACCAGGTGGCCATCGCCCTGCAGAACGCCAACGTGTACATCGAGGCTCAGCAGCGGGCCGAGCGCGAGACGCTCATTGGCAACATCGGTCAGAAGATCCAGAGCACAGCCACCATCGAAGAGGCTATGCAGGTTGCAGCCCGCGAGTTGGGACATGCTCTAGGTATGAAGCCAACTTTGGTAGCCCTTGATCCAGCTACATTGGCTGGAGAACGCAAGGCGGCCGTCTAACAGCTATGCGCCCCTTTACCTTGCCACTGATGAACAGTTGGATTCAAATCGCTCACGAAGCGCTGGATCTATCCAGCACCTGCGAAATTTCACCAATTGCTATGCCCAGATAGGAGAGTTTGTATGATTTCAAGATTTCCTTCACAAACCGAGAGCAGAGAGATAAGTGAACCTTTCCTAAGAAGATTGATCCGTGGCCAGACCATTGGTATCGGTATCCTGGTCATTATGGTTTCCATAGGCGGAATCTTTGACCATGGTTTACTTGCCCTTCTTCCTCTCGGTGGTTTGGCGGTTATTGTTGGGCTTGTCGCAAGTTGGACTCTGCGAAGAGGTCAATTTATTACTAGCGGCTACCTCTTCTTCATCGGAACCAGCGTCGCTATTACCATTAATGTTTATATCCGTGGGTATCAGGATGCCTCAACGATCTATTACCTCTGGCCAATCCTCGGGGCAGTAAGCATTCTGGAAGGAAGAGGAGGCCTGATTGTTTTGATCACATCCCTACTTTCTTATCTGTTTTTGGCAATCGGCCAAAGAATCGGATTCCTTAATCCCCCTATCCCGTTTGACCCTCAGGGTGGCGCCTTTCTGACAATAGGCTCGTTTTCCATCATGTTCTCGTTGCTGGCCTATCTCGCCTGGCTCTCCAGCCAAAACACACGGCAGGCATTGAATCAGGCACAGCAGGCTACTCACAAATTGCAAGATATCAACGCAACGCTGGAAAACCTTGTGTCAGAGCGCACCAAAGCGTTGGCAACCTCAACCGAAGTAACTCGACGCCTTACAACTGTTCTTGACCCACGGCAATTGGTGAGTTCCGTTGTGAACGAAGTGCGTAATGCCTTCGATTATTACTATGCCCAGATCTACCTGCTGGATGAAGCCAGTGAAAACCTGGTCATGTCAGGCGGAACAGGCGAGGCTGGCGCAGTCATGCTGGCACGCGGTCACTCGCTCCCGAAAGGACGCGGCTTGGTCGGTCGTGCGGCAGATACGGTCACATCCGTTCTTGTTCCAGATGTTTCGCAGGAGGAAGGCTGGCTGCCCAACGATCTGCTGCCAGAAACGAAGGCCGAAGCCGCTGTCCCGATCGCTGTCGGAAACCGTGTGTTGGGCGTTCTGGATGTACAGCACAGCCTGGTGAACGGTTTGACAGCCGAGGATGTAACCCTGCTGGAATCGATTGCCGGACAGGTTGCGATCACCCTGCAAAACGCACGCTCGTATGAAGAATCCCGCCGGAAGGCAGAACTGGAGTCGTTGGTCAATGCGATCGGGCAAAAGATCCAGCGTACAACAACAATGGAGGATACGTTGCAAACCGCCATCCGCGAAATTGGATCGGCGCTCGGCGCTTCGCGTGTTAGCGCCAGGATTGCAACACCAATGAGTGCTGTAAATGAATCGAGTAGCGATTGATATTTACCGGATCGACCAGAACTATTGTCATCGCTACGAGATTCTAACCAAGGAGATGTTACATGAATACCGTGCATAATATGTCTACAGAAACTGGTGAAGCATACAAGAATAGCTCGTTGATCCGCAGATTACAGCAATGGTGGTCTGAACACCATAAAACCTGGGATGCCATCAACCGGGCAATTGCATCTGCGCACTCCTCGGTCAAGGAAGTGGGTGAGAGGCGCCGCGCAGAATTGCAGGCTTGGATTTCGTTCGTGCTGGCCTTTTTCTTTGTCATCGGTGCAATTGCCTCCTCTGCCGCCCGAGGTACTTACAGTGCGAATGAAGGCGTGCTGTTCATCCTGGCGCTTGTGATGCTAGTTGCTTATGGCTTGAGCCGGAGCCCCTACTTTGGCTGGGGTGGCTGGCTCGTTACTGGCAGCGTTGTGCTGGCCGGTTATGGCTTTATCTTGACCGGACAGGGAACTGGCCGCGCTTTGGACTCCTTCCTCCCCCTGGCCTTTATCCTGGGAAGCATTCTGCTTTCGCCGGGACCATTCCTTTTTTGGGTCGTGGCGGCTGTCGCTCTTATGTTCTTTATTCCATCCGCTTTTGGCCTGGATACCGGCACCCTGGCTGGCAACTATATGACGATCGGTGCTCTGCTCCTGGTTGCCATCATATTCCGCAACTCGGTGGAGCGCAGCCGTCTTTTTGAATTGCGATCCACGAACGATGCCCTTAGATTATTGCAGGGTGGACTGGAAAACCGGGTAGCCGAAAGAACCCGCAACTTGGAACTTGCTGCAAGGATTGGACGCACCGTATCGCAGGTTTCTGCTCTGGATATCATGCTCAAAGATGCCTGTGAACTCATCCTAAAAGAATTCGATCTGTACTATGTGCAGGTTTACCTCACCAATCCCAGCCAGACTGCACTTCAACTACAGGCTGGAACAGGAGAAGTCGGTGCACAACTGCGCCAACGCGGTCACAGTCTCCAGTTCAATACCAACTCGATCAATGGCCGCGCTGCAACAGAAAAACGCTCAGTTGTGATTCCCGATACTACTGAAAGCGCAACCTTCCACCCCAATCCTTTGCTACCCGAAACCCGAGGCGAAATGGCCGTGCCTTTGATCATCGCCGACAAAGTGGTGGGTGTGCTCGATATGCAATCCCACCAGCCCGGTACGATGACCGAAGAAATGTTACCTGCCTTTGAAGCCCTGGCCGGCCAACTGGCGGTTGCCATCCAGAATGCCAACCTGCTGAAAAATGCGGAGCAAACCCAGGCCGAGTTGGAAGCCCAAACCCGCCGCCTGGTGCGCACTGGTTGGAACGAACAACTGGATGCCATCCACAAGCCGGAACAGATCGGTTTTGTGTTCGATAGGAATGAGGTCACTCCACTTGAGGAAGTGGACTCACCACAACTTTCAGAACAGGGACAGGCAGTATCGGCTCCCATCTCCCTGACCGGAGAGATTTTTGGGTCGCTGGTGGTCGAACTCGCCGATGAAGCAAAGAGCGAAAAGACCATTGAACTGGTTAACATCGTTGCCCGCCAGGTGGCGCAACAACTCGAAAACCTGCGCCTGCTGGAAAGCGCCGAACGTTACCGCTTCGAGGCCGAACAAGCCGCCCGCCGCCAGACGCGCCAGGGCTGGCAGAAGTATTTGGAATCCAGAACGGAGAATAATCTAGGGTATCTGTATGATCTGCAAGAAGTCCGTTCGTACAACAACGGTTATGAAGATGGTTCTGCATTAACCCTGCCGCTCAAAGCCGGTGATGAAACGATTGGCAAGCTATCTGTACTTGGACTGGCATCCAATGACCAAGAAGCTCTCGAGCTTGCAAGCACTGTTGCCGAGCGCCTGGGGGCGCATATCGATAACCTGCGCCTGTTCGAAGAGACCAAACAAGGCCAGCTTGAATTGGATAAACGTGCGAGCCAGCTGGCTGCAGTTGCTGAGATCAGTACCGCATCTTCCAGGGAATTGGATGTGGATAAAATGCTTCAAACAGTGGTAAACCTGACCCAGCGCCAATTTGGCCTATACCACGCACATATTTTCACCTTCAACGAAGCCTCCCGGGAACTCCGGATCACAGCGTGCGGCTGGAAAGAAGGCGATGAAAATGAAGGCACCAGCGAAACCGTCGCCATTCCGCTCGATCAGGAGCAATCGCTGGTCGCCCGTGCCGCCCGCACCCGGCAGGCCGTGATCGTCAATGATGTAAGAAATGAGCCCGGCTGGCTGCCCAATCCCTTGCTGCCCGAAACGGCATCCGAGATGGCCGTTCCGCTTGTGATCGGTAACCAGGTGCTGGGTGTTCTGGATATCCAATCCAATCACATCAACGCCTTCACGGAAGAAGACGCCAACATCCAAACCACATTGGCATCACAGGTGGCTACTGCCATGCAGAACGCGCGCTCCTTTGTCCAGGCACAGAAACAGGCCGAACGCGAAACGATGCTGAACGCCATCAACCAGAAGATCCAGAGTGCGACATCCGTGGAAGCAGTGTTGCAGATCGCGGCGCGCGAACTGGGTCATGCCCTGGGGGCTCCGATGACGATCGCCCAGTTGAGCCTGAAGGAACAGAATTAGTGGTAAGAGGCCAGGAGACCTTGACCCATGCCTACTGATAAATCTCGTACACAAGAGAAGAAACCGCCTGCCGCCTCGAAGGGAAACGGTTCCAAGCCGTTTTCCCACATCGGTAAAACTGGACATAAGCGGACCGAAAAGCTGTTCACAGATATTCAGCAGCTTGCGGCGCAAGTGCCTGCCGACTGCAACAGCAAGCCCCGCGTAGAAGGCAAACGAGCCAGGCAACAAGCCACAGTCATCACCCGCCTCACAAGCCAGGTTCCCCTGGGTGGTGTCGCAGGGATGCAAGATGATGTTCAGTTGCTACGTGCACGTATTCTTGAACTGGAAGCGCAACTCCGAGGCGCTGCGAAACTCGCATCCACACCCGTGCTCTACGAAAAGGAACAGGTTGGTTATGCTTTCAAAGGGAACTTACTGGAACCTTTACGGGGTTCCACATACGAGAAAGGGGATGAAGTGGAGAACGCCGTCCGCGCCCCGCTGACTGCCACCGGGCATACCATCGGCGAAATGGTGATCGTGCCCGCGCCGGAAAGGCCCTGGGAATCAGAAGAGAAGAACCTCGTCAACACGGTCGCCCAGCAGGTTTCACAGCAGATCCAGAGCCTGCGCCTGCTGGAAAGCGCTGAACGGGCACGCGCCGAAGCCGAAGAAGCTACCCGTCGTTTCATGCACGAACGCTGGGCCTCGTACCTGGATGCCATCCACCAGAACGAACGTATTGGTTACGCTTATGATCAGGCTTCCGTCACACCATATCAGGATGACCCTGCCTGTGAGGACAGTATCCGGGAGTCGGTCAGGGTGATGGAAGAACAGGTTGGGATCTTGTCTCTCAAGCCCGACCCGAACCGCCCGCTCAGCGAGAATGACAGGAAACTGGTTGCAGCGGTTGCCAACCAGGTGGCACAGCAAGTTGAGAACATCCGCCTGCTGGCAGATGCCTCCCGCGCCCGCGCTGAGGCCGAAGAAGCCACCCGCCGCATGACGCATGAAAGCTGGCAAAACTTTGCCACACGTCGCGAAGGTGACATGCTCGGATTCGCCTATGACACGGTCCAGGTTACCCCGTTGGGTAATGAATCATTGCCGGAAAATATAACGTTTTCGATGCCTCTGAAAGTGCGCGGCGAAACCATCGGCCAATTGGCTGTGGCGGGAGAGGAAAGTTTTCCACAGGAGGAGTTGGAAATGGTTGCGGCGATTGCCGCCCAAACAAGCACACACCTGGAAACCCTGCGGTTGACCGAAGAACTCCAGCAACGCGCAGAAGAGTTGCAGGAACTGGATCGCCTTAAATCAGGCTTCCTGGCAAATATGAGCCATGAGTTGCGTACACCGCTCAACTCCATCCTCGGTTTTTCGGACGTGATGCTGATGGAACTGGATGGGCCATTGACGCCCACCATGAGTGACGATCTGAAGTTGATCCAGAAGAACGGCCAACACTTGCTGCACCTGATCAACGATGTATTGGATATGGCCAAGATCGAATCCGGACGCATGAACCTGAACCCGGAGAAATTCAGGTTGCAGGATGTGCTCGAGGAGGTCAATAGCATTACATCCACCCTGGCAAGCGAAAAGAATATTTCACTCTTTATCGAAGAAGACTCCGACCGGGACGTTGAAATCTATGCGGATAACACCCGCAT
>JBFYSM010000026.1:0-8835 GCA_041301605.1 Chloroflexota bacterium
GACCGCTTCCGCACCATTTGTGGCGTTGTGAAGCAAAAAATGGGCTCAATTGGTAAGGTTCGTGCTTCCCGGAGGTTCACTCCGGTATTTTGTTCATCCGCTGTTAGCGGAAACTAAAGTACTACGGTTGTGTTATTTTGACACCACAAAAACGACTGCCACCATCCCGGCGCCGGTATGGACCGAGAGGCCAGGGTTCATGCTGGTTTGCAGGATCTCTTCAGGGCAAGGCAGGGCAGCGCGCAACTGACCTTCGAACTGCTTCGCCGCCTCCGGGCATTTGACGTTGAGAATAGCCACCTTTTCGATCTTGCGCCCGGCGGTTGTTTCCGCGGTCAATTCGATGGCACGCTTCCAGGCTTTGCCCTGGGTGCGGATCTTCTCCAGCAAGGACAGCTTGCCATTTTGCAGGGAAAGAATCGGCTTGATATCCAGCAATCCGGCCATGCCTGCCGCCAGCGCGCTGACCCGTCCGCTCATGGCGATGTATTTGAGCGAGGCGAGTGCACCGAAGAGATGCGAGCGTTCTCGGACATCGACAGCGGCTGCGATTGCATCTTCGATGGATCCGCCCCTGGCAATCGTTTCGGCGGCCGCAATCGCCATGTATCCCTGGCCGATGGCCAGGCTGCGGGTGTCCATCACCTCGACGCGGTTATCAGGGAACATATCGGCAGCCTGACGCGCAGATGCATACGTGGCGCTCATTTCACTGCTGATATTCATGCACAGGATGGAATCCGCACCGGAGGCAAAAGCAGTTTTGAATGCCTCCACAAACTGGCCGGGGGAGGGGGCGGCCGTGGTGGGCAATTTCCCTTCTTTATCAATCCGGGCGAAAATGGTTTCGTTATTGATCTCGTACACATCCTGGAAGGATTCCTCCCCAAATTGGATGATGATGGGGACCTGGATAATACCATATTGCTTTGCCAGTTCTGCCGGGAGGGATGAATCGGTATCGGTAATAATAGCAATTTTGGACATGGGTTCTCCTTGTGAAAGTATGCTCATCGGTAACTGAGTCTTATAACCCACACCCTCGGCTTTCGTTCTCTCTGGGATGTGCGTCGCACCTTGTTTGGAGGGATATTCCCGGGCAGTGGAATTTTCCACATAGCGGGGCGCATCCCACGGGTGCGGTGCGACGCATTTTCGGCTTGATGGTCATGAATCGTTTATTATTGGCTTGCTGCCACCCAGGTGTTGACCATCTGCTCCAGCACATCCAAAGGCACCGCGCCTTGCAGCAGGATTGCATCATGGAATTCGCGCAGGTCGAATTTCGCGCCAAGCGCGTTCTCTGCCACCTGGCGCAGTTCCCGGATCTTGATCTCGCCCAGCTTGTAGGCCAGGGCTTGGCCGGGCCAGGCGATGTAGCGGTCCACTTCGTTGACAATGTTGAGCAGCGTGGAAGATGTGTTTTCCAGCATGAAATCGATGGCCTGCTGGCGGGTCCAGTCCAGGGCGTGCATGCCGGTATCCACCACCAGGCGGCAGGCGCGCCACATCTCGTAGCTCAGGCGGCCAAAGTCACTGTATGGATCCTGGTAGAAGCCCATCTCCAACCCTAGGCGTTCGGAATACAACGCCCACCCCTCGACGAAGGATGTGAACCCGTTGAAGCGGCGGAAGTTGGGCAAATCCAGTTCCTGCTGGAGGGCGATCTGCAAGTGGTGACCTGGCACGGCTTCATGCAGGGACAGGGCTTCGATCTCGTAGAGGGGACGGCTTTTCAAGTCATAGGTGTTGACGTAGTAATTCCCGGCCTTTGTGCCGTCCCCGGTGCCGGGGAAGTAATAGGCGGTCGTGCTGCCCGGCGCGGCGAAGGCCGGGATTTCCTTGATGCCATACGGCAGGCGCGGTAGGGTCTTGAACAGGCGCGGCAGCTCGCCGTCGATGCGCTTGAGAACCAGGGCGGTCTTCTGGAGCAGTTGTTCGGGCGTTTCGGCGTAGAAGCGCGGGTCGGTGCGCAGGAATTCGATAAAAGCCTTGAAATCGCCAGTGAAGCCAGCCTTGCGGATGACGGCCTGGCTTTCGGAGCGAATGCGTTTGACTTCTTCCATGCCGATGTTATGGATCTCTTCCGCTGAAAGGTCGAGCGAGGTGAACATTCGGATCCGGTGGCGATAAAATTCTTTGCCATCCGGGAGGTTGGCCGCCGCAATATCTTCCCGGGCAGCGGGGAGGTACTCGCCAAGGAAGAAATCCAGGGTATCCTGGAAACCCTGGCGCACAGAACCCAGGATGGCCTTCTTCCCCGCCTCGGATAACTTCTTTTGCCTCTCGCCTGGAAAGTTCTTCGGAAAATTCTTGAATGGCTCGAAGAGTGGGCTGTTATTGGCTTCACCCAAGACCTGGGTGCGGATCATCTTATCCACATCTTCCAGGGTGACGCGTGGCGGGATCTGTCCACCAGCCAGGCCGGCGCGCATCAAATCGATGTGACCGGCAGCATATTCCCGGAAGGCTGACAGGCGGGTGATGTAATTCTCGTAATCGCCTTCGCTTTCGAACGGGGTGTACTGCGGCAGGTCCGGGAAGTAGATGTGGAATCCGCCCGTCTTCGAGATGGGCAGGCGGTGACCGTGCAGCCGGATCTCGTTGATCTCGTTGTCGAGCAGGCGGGCGAAGATATCATAGTTCAGCTGATCTTCCGGGGATAAGGCTGACCGGTCGATGCCATCCTGCCGGGCACGGATGGCAGCCAGTTCCGCCATCCGCCTGGTGAAGTCGGCATCGCTTGCCGCTGGCAGGCGGTCGTTGTAGCGGTTGTCGCCCGTGCTGGTGGCAAAGAGCGGATCTTCTTTCATGCGCAGTTCCCACTCTTCGTCGATGAGATCGTGGAATTGTTCGCTTGCGGATGGGGGTGTGTTCATGTGCTCTCCTCGCGTTGGCTGTTGGAATGGCTCTGATGATACTACACATCCCGGACAGGGAAGTAATTCTTGACAATTTAGATAGAAAGAGTTATATTTATGCCCATCCCCCCTGGGGGGGGGTGGAGGAAGCGATGAAAAGTGAAGATACGTTGAAACGATTGAAAACCATCGAAGGCCACCTGCGCGGGATCATCCGCATGGTGGAGGATGATGCTTATTGCATCGACATCATACGCCAGATCCAGGCTGTGGAGGCGGCGCTCAATAAGGTCAGCGCCCGCATCCTGGAAGGGCACCTGAACTCCTGTGTCATTACAGCCGTGCAGGGAGAAGATCCAACCGAGCGGCAGCGTGTGTTGAAAGAAGTCCTGGAAGTATTCGAGACTTCCACAAAAGTTTGAAATATAGCGTGTAGCCATTAACGATAAACCGACAAATTACCAACCAATAGGAGAAAACCATGACAACTGTCACTTATTCCGTGCCTAATATTTCCTGTGGGCATTGCGTCCATACGATCCAGACCGAAATTGCTGACCTGGCGGGCGTCCAGTCGGCAAAGGCTGATGCTGCAACCAAGAAGGTCGAGATCGTATTCGACAACCCGGCAACAGAAGAGAAGATCAAAGCGCTGATGGCGGAGATCAATTATCCTGTAGCAGCATAAAAAGCATCATGTTCCCAAATGCCAGGTGTCACGTTTTTTACCGAGTGGCACCTGATCGTTTCAATTCCAGTAAATTCCATTCTATGGCAGACCAAAAACAATTGACTTTACCCATCACCGGCATGACCTGCGCCAACTGCGTTGCGGCCGTGGAACGCAACCTGAAGAAAGTGGATGGCGTGCAGAACGCGGTGGTTAACCTGTCTTCCGAGCGCGCCATGGTGGATTTTAACCCGGCCACGGCGGGGTTGGCCGACCTGATCGCCCGCGTCGAACGGGCCGGGTATGGGGTGGCTACCGGCGAAGCCGACCTGATCATCAAGCGCCTGAGCGATGATAATGATGCGCGCCGGCTTGAGAAGGCGTTGTCTGAACTCGAAGGCGTGCTGGAGGCGACTGTCAGCCTGGCCACCGAACGGGCGCGCCTCCGCTACGTGCCGACAGTGGTGAGTCAGGCCGAGATCCGTGAGGCAGTTTCCAGATCTGGTTTCGAAGCGCTGGAACTGGGCGGGGAGGCGGAAGATGCCGAAGCCAAGGCCCGGAGGCAGGAAATCCGCACACAACATCGCCTGCTAATCGTTGGCCTGATCTTCACCATCCCGCTGTTCCTGCTTTCGATGGGTAAGGATTTTGGTCTCCTGCCGGATTTTTTCTATGCACCTGGCCGGGATAACCCAATGATCGGGATGCAGATGTACCAGGCCCGGTGGTGGTTCAATTGGCTGCTGCTGGCGCTGGCGACGCCGGTGCAGTTCTATGTGGGCTGGCAGTACTATGTGGGGGCGTTCAAGGCGCTGCGCAACGGTTCGGCGAACATGGATGTTCTCATTGCGATGGGCTCATCGGTGGCTTACCTGTATTCCCTGCCGATCACCTTCGGAGTGATGGAAGGGCATGTTTATTTCGAGACCGCGGCGGTCATCATTACCCTGATCCGGCTTGGCAAGTTCCTGGAAGCGCGCGCCAAGGGGCGCACCAGCGAGGCCATCAAGAAGCTGATGGGACTGCGCGCCAGGACGGCCCGGATCGTCCGGGATGGCCGGGAGCAGGAAATCCCGGTGGATGAGGTGAAGGTGGGCGACCTGGTGCTGGTGCGTCCGGGCGAGAAGATCCCCGTGGATGGTGTGGTAACCGAGGGACGTTCTGCGGTGGACGAATCGATGCTGACTGGGGAATCGCTCCCGGTCGAGAAAGGCCCCGGCGATCCGGTGATTGGGGCAACGCTCAACAAGCTTGGGTTGATCAAGTTCGAGGCCACCAAGGTTGGAAAACAGACCGCCCTGGCGCAGATCATCCGGCTGGTGGAGGAGGCGCAGGGCAGCAAGGCACCCATCCAGAGATTGGCCGACCAGGTTTCCTCGATCTTCGTACCGGTAGTGATCCTGGTCGCTGCGCTGACCTTTGCAGGCTGGTATTTCTTTGGGCCATCCCTGCCGGTCAACGCGGATGTCAACAACTTTACGCGTGCCTTGATCAACATGGTGGCGGTGCTAGTGATCGCCTGCCCGTGTGCCATGGGGCTGGCCACGCCGACCGCCGTGATGGTCGGGACGGGTAAAGGCGCCGAGCTGGGGATGCTGTTCAAGAGCAGCGAAGCCCTCGAAAGGGCGGGCCGGGTTGGCGTGGTGGTGCTGGATAAGACGGGCACGATCACGAAGGGGCAGCCGGCGGTTACCGATATCGTGATTGGTGATCAGTCATTCGTAACCAGTGATGAGTTGCTGAGATTGGCCGCGTCTGTGGAAAAAGGAAGCGAACATCCACTCGGCGAGGCGATTTGGGCGGAAGCGACGACGCGCGGCCTGACATTGAGCGAACCAAACGGCTTCAAGGCGGAGGCAGGCGCAGGGGTTGAAGCCGAGGTGGACGGGCATTCGGTGGCGGTGGGCAACCTGCGCATGATGGAAGGGCGCGGCTACCTGCTGAATGGATTGCTTTCCCATGTCGAACGCCTGCAATCCGAAGCCCGGACGGCCATGCTCGTAGCTGTAGATGGGAAGGTAGCAGGTGTGATCGCCGTGGCGGATACCATCAAGGATGGGTCGGTGGAGGCAATCGCTGAATTGCAGCGCATGGGGTTGAAGGTTGCCATGATCACCGGCGACAACCGCAAAACCGCTGAAGCAATCGCAAAACAAGTTGGCATTGATTTGGTGCTGGCGGAAGTGTTGCCGGAGGGGAAGGCGGTGCAAGTCAAAAATTTACAGGTTGGCACATTGCACGTTGGAACGTTGGAACGCGGAAACGTGGGAACGTTGAAACGTGAAAACGTTGTTGCGATGGTGGGAGATGGCATCAACGATGCTCCTGCACTCGCCCAGGCGGATGTGGGCATTGCCATTGGCACCGGCACGGATATCGCCATGGCAGCCGCCCCGGTGACGCTCATCAGCGGCGACTTGCGCGGCGTGGCTCGGGCAATATCCCTTTCACGCATGACGTTGTCTACCATCAAGCAGAACCTGTTCTGGGCCTTCTTCTACAACGTGATCCTTATCCCGGCGGCGGCATTGGGCTTCCTGAACCCCATGCTGGCTGCGCTGGCGATGGCTTTCAGCAGCGTGTTCGTGGTGTCGAACAGCTTGCGCTTACGGAAAGCGAGAATCTAATTTCATGGGCAAACCATTGGTGATTCCTGAAAAAGAAATCCTGACTGTTTGCGGTGGGAAGATCAAAAACCCGGAGAGATATCCCAGCGCCATGTTCCACGGAGAAAAGTTTTATTTTTGCACAGATGCCTGCCTGAAGATGTTCGAATCCGACTCAGAGCGGTTCATGGCCGGTGAGATCGAACATCCTGTTGACGATGTGATTGAATGAGTTCGTTTTAAAAACCAAACCCCTAACGCAAAGACGCGGAGACGCAAAGAAAGTCAAATGTCATTTTATGGAATCCATCTTTTAGAGGTGATTATGTTGACAAAACGTTATGCTGGAATATTGATCCTACTCGCAGTCATCCTACTTTCCGCCTGTGCACCGAAACAGGAATCGGGCATGACTGTCATCATGCCTGTCGGGCGTGCCTATGCCGAGGGGCAAGAAATCTACTTCATGCACACCGAGGCTTCCGATCCGGGCGTGGCCGAACTATTGTCGAACATGATGCAATCCCCGGTTCTGCTGGCGCCTTCGCTGGCGGATACACCAGATAGTGCCCTGGCGAACGTTTATGTTTTCACCAACGGGATTGCAGGCATGGGACCGCTGGGATTCGCCCCGGATGTGTTCGATGCCCCTCCGGGGAGCGATGGGTATACCCCCCTGCGCCGCCTCAACCTGGTCACCTGGGACGAACCATCCGCGGCGCGCGAGCTTAAGTCCGCCGCGGAGGTCCTGGCTGCACAAGCGGCCGGGGAAGTGACCATCGAGCAGCCGGGTGTGGTCATCAACATGCCGTTCGTTGTCTGGGATGGCGGGAAACGGTAAAGATGGGCATGGAGCAACTCATCCTTGCTTTTGTCACCGGCCTGACCACCGGTGGGCTTTCCTGCATGGCTGTCCAGGGCGGGTTGCTGGCCAGTTCGCTTGCCCGTCAATTGGAACAAGATGTGTTCCGGTCGAGTGAATCGAAGATTGGCAAGCGGATGCCCCCACAGTTGGCATTGCCGATCGCCCTCTTTCTGCTGGCAAAATTGGCTGCCTATACCATCCTTGGATTCTTTCTTGGCTGGCTGGGCTCCCTTTTGACCCTCAGTGCCAACTTGCAGGCAATCTTGCTGGTTGCCATCGGCATCTTCATGGTGGGCAATGCCCTGCGGATGTTCAACATCCACCCGATCTTTCGCTATTTTGTGGTCGAGCCGCCCAAGTTCATCACCCGCGCCATTCGCCGCACTTCCAAGAATACGGATTTTTTCACCCCCCTATTCCTCGGCGTGTTGACAGTCCTTATCCCCTGCGGTGTGACACAAGCCATGATGGCTGTTGCCCTGGGTACGGGCAGCGCCGTAGCTGGAGCCGTGTTGATGTTTGCCTTTACGCTGGGCACCAGCCCGGTCTTTTTCGCCGCGGCATACTTCACCATGCAGCTTGGCAGGCGCCTGGAGAAATGGTTCATGCGCTTCGTGGCGGTGGTGGTGCTGGTGCTTGGTTTGGTTTCCATCAATTCCGGGTTGAACCTGGCTGGTTCTCGGCTGGCTATTCAGAATCTCTTTCAGGTTGCACAGGCTGAATCAGAGTTGGGTGCAGCTTATCCCGCGAATGATGGCACCTTGACGCTACGTGCAGAGAATAACGGCTATTCCCCGAGCCAGTTGTATGCGCCGGCAGATACCTCGCTAACGCTCAATGTTGTTACCAGCGAAACTTATTCCTGTTCGCGGGCATTCGTCATTCCGGCGTTGAGGGTGCAGGTGCTGCTGCCTGAGACCGGGGTGGTGCCCATCGAGATTCCCGCCCAGCCGGCTGGAACCGTGATGCAGTTCACCTGTTCGATGGGCATGTATACAGGCGAGATCGTGTTTGGCCAATAACCAGAGAAGAACTGAGATGAACGGAGGTGAGGGTAGTTTTCTTCGTTCATCTCTGATGTAGTGGAGATCAGGATGATAAAGAAGATTTACCGGGTGGAGGGCATGCATTGTCCCAACTGTGCGATGCGCGTGGAGAGCATAGAAGATGAGTTGCCCGGCATCGGACGAGTTTCAGCCAGTTACCAGAAGGGACAGATGGTGGTGGAATTCGATGAAACGAAAGTCAGTGAGGCCGAGATGATTGAAGCAGTGAAGAAAGTTGGGTATATTGTGAAGTCAGTTGACTGAAACACAGCCATGGGGACGCGTTTCTCAGTGCCTCAGATAATCAATATCCCTTTCGAGAATTTGGACCTGGGTGTTCTTTTCCAGGATTAATTGATTGCCGCCTTTTTCAATCTTGTTGTAAGAAACATTATCCATAAATGTCTTGTTGGGGTTTCCAGCCTCATTGGAAGAAAAATGTTTTCCATCATCTCTGATAATCAGCCTGGCCTTGTTGGCCTCGGCCTCGAAAAATAGCGAAAGGAACCCGGGCTCTTTCCCTTCGTAGCCATGCTGGATGATGTTCGTGCATGCTTCTTCCATGGCAAGTTCGAAGGCAGAGGCATCATTATGATTCACACCGCATTGCGCTGCAGCAGACTCTACGAAGCTCCGCAATTCGCCCAAGATGCTTAGATCGGCTTTCCGGCAGATGGCGTGCTGCTCCCGATCCGGGTTGAGTTTGCGCCTGATGGCGATCAGTGTAATGTCATCGAATTGTTTCTTCCCCCCCATGAAATTCTGCAATTCAATATCGAGTTCGAAA
>JBFYSM010000044.1:0-3922 GCA_041301605.1 Chloroflexota bacterium
CGGCAATGGCGATGCCGGTCTTGCCAGTCATCAGTTGGCCGAGGTAATCAGCCCGCTTGAGCACCGGGATGCCGGCTGCCCGTGCGGCCTGCACTTCAGGGTTGTCATCCGGGATGGCAGAGGAACGCACAACCAGGTCGGCTCCGGCCACGTTCTCCGGGCTGTGGCCGATCTGGATGGTTACGCCCGCAAACCGCAGTTCGTGCATGAACGGGGAATCAGCGCGGTCCGATCCGGTCACCGTGTATCCCATCTCATGCAGGAGGAGGGCGATGGCCGAAAGTCCGCTTCCGCCAATGCCGATCAAGTGAATGCGAGTCATAATTCCTAGATGAAAACCACCAGTACGAAGATAAAGGCGATGACAACCGCAAAGTAGATCGCCGGGATGCCCAGGATATTGGGCGGCATATAGCGCAGCATGTTGTTGGCGATTTCACCCATGGGGGTTCCTTCGGCCGGGGCTGTGATGATGGGAAAAGGATAATTGGCCTGGTATAGGTAGAACCAGATCGTCCCAACAATGAGATAACCATTGATTGCACCGATGACCAATCCAAGCAGGGTATCCTGCAGGCGTTCACGGGTCATCTTGGGCGCAAAACGGGCGATGTTGGGGGTTTGGTAGCCAAAGGCGACCAGTACGATCAGGATGATGCTGCGCAGCCAGAAAAGTACGGGGTTGTCGTCGGCCAGGGTATCGCGCAGGAAGACAACGTAATTCATGAGGAGTGTGGTAAAGGTGAGCGAAAGGATAACGGCAAACGATACCAAGAGTTCCTTGGCCCAGCCGCGCATGGCGCCGATGATGGCGAACAAGATAACGTACATCCAGAAGACAACAGTCAGGCTTACCACGATCTTATCTCCTTTCAGCCAGCGACATGATCTGGCCGGCTATTTTGACAGCTGCATGCGGTTGGGCCAGGTTGCGCATGGCTGTGCGCATGGCCTGGAGTTTTTTGGGATTTTCCAGCAGTTCCGTAACGATCAACAGGAGATCATCATGCAGTTGATTGTTTTCCAGTACGATCGCGGCTCCGTGCTGGGCCAGGTAATCCGCATTGACTTTTTGGTAGCGCCAGGTATACGGGTATGGAACCAGGATGGCTGGCAAACCGAAGAGCGGATACTCGCCGAGGGTGGAGGCGCCCGCGCGTGAAACAACCAGGTCAGCCGCGGCCAGTGCAGCGCCCATTTCCTCGTGCAGGTAGGGGTATGCCAGATAACGCGCGGCAAGTTTGCTGCTCAATTTCTCGCGGTTGGCTTCGATCGTTTGCCAGTCCAGTTCACCGCTGATATGGATCACCTGCGCCTTTTCTAATAAGTTGGGGAGTTTTTCCAAAACAGCGTTATTGATCGAGCGTGCTCCCCGGCTGCCGCCGGAGGCCAGCAGCACGGGCATATCTTCGGAAAGCCCAAGCTGTTTTCGGCCCGTGGATCGGGTCCACTTTGCCAGATCCGGGCGTACGGGATAGCCGGTCACGGTAACAGTTTTGTCACCGAAGAAGTGCCTGGATTCTTCGGCTGTGACGGCAATCACGTCTGCAAAAAATGACGCCAGTTTAAGTGCCATGCCTGGCTCGATATCGGGAACGTACAAGAGGTTGGGGATACGCCATCCGGCCAGCGCCACCGGTCCGGCGATGTATCCGCCGGTGAAGAAGAGCACATCCGGTTTGTACTTGCGCAGGATACGGTGTGCTGCAAAGTAGCCACGTACCAACTGCCAAAGGTTTCCAGGTAACTGTCGCATGCCAACGCCATGCAATCCGGCGGCAGGGATGGCCTCGAAGGGGATATTGGCGCGCTGAACCAGGGCGGCTTCCATGCCACCTTTTCCGCCGACCCACAGGATCTCGGCTTTATCTTTGACGGCTTGCAGTGCGGCGAGGGCGGGATACACTCCGCCGCCCGTTCCGCCGGCGCAGATCAACAGTCGCACCGTAACTCCTCCGTTCCTCGGCTTCCGGGGCAGATGCTCCGGACTTCCGGGAGATGTTGAACAGGATGCCAATTGCCGCAAGCGATGAGATCAGGTTCGATCCGCCTGCGCTGATGAAGGGCAGGGCGTTCCCGGCAATCGGGAACAGGCTGACCATCACGCCCATGTTGATGAATGCTTCCATCGCGATCCAGAATGTGCATCCGGCTGCCAGCACAGATCCGAGTGAATCGGGTGCTTCTTTGGCGATCTTGATGCCGCGCCAGAGCAGGATGCCATACAGGCCAACCAAACCGATGGCGCCCAGCAGTCCCAGTTCCTCCACCACAACGGCAAAGATACTGTCTGTTGGCGGGACGGGGAGCGGGCCCAATTTGGTGGATGAATTCCCCAGGCCAACCCCGAAGAATTTGCCCAGGATGATGGCTCGCAGGGAAAGCCGCACCTGGAAATGCGCTTCGAGCGGATTTTTCAAGGCAAGGATGTAGGATGCAATGCGTTCACGGCCTGTATCACTGAACTGGACCACCACCCATCCGGCTGCAACGGCAAGGATCAAGAAGAGAACGATCTGGCGCAGTTCGCCGCCGGCCAGGAAGAAGAGCAGGCCGCCCAGCAGGAATAGCGTAACAGTAGCACTCAGGTCGGGCTGGATGAGCACCAGTCCACCCACGATACCCAGGATGATGCCCAGCGGGATCAATCCCAACTGGATGTCATGCAGGCTTTCCCGCTTGCTGTAAAGCCAGACTGAAAGATAGATGATCGTCGTGAGTTTAGCCAACTCGGACGGCTGGACCGAACCGCCAAAGAATGTGCGGACTGCTCCCAGGCGGATCTCGTTATTGATCAGTACCGCCACCAGCAGGATCAGGGTGATTACCATCAAAAAGATGGCATATTTGCGCCAGATGTGGTAATCCAGCCGGGCCAGGATGAAGGCGATGATCGCGCCGAGGATCATCCAGACCACCTGCTTGTTGAACATGTAAGAAGGGTTTTCGTAAACATAGTTCGAGAAATCCCAGGAGGCTGAATACAGCATCAACAGGCCAAAAACACACAGCGCGACCACGGCCAAAAGCAGGGGGATATCCACTGCAACTGGCTTGGGTTTCTTGCTGGATATGGCAGTACGGTTCAGGAAAGTTCCGATATCCATTTTCGGTACCTTTCTCCGCGTTCCTCGAAATCTCGAAATTCGTCAAAGCTCGTGCCGCCAGGTGAGAGAAGGACAACATCGCCTGGCTCGACAGTTTTGGATGCGGCGTACACCGCTTCCTCCAGCCCGGCGCAGCGCTGGAGCGTATACGGCCGCTGACCCTCTACCTGCGCTCCCAACGCGGCCTGGATCTTCCCTGCCGCCTCGCCAAACAGGATGATATGATCCACGCGCTGGCGGATGAGACCGGCCAATTCCTGCCAGGGTAGGTTCTTATCCCGCCCGCCGAGGAGAAGAACAAGCGGCTCGCTGAAAGAGCGGATGGCTGCCATGCTGCGCTCCGGGGCGGTGGCGATCGAATCGTTGTACCAGTCGGCGCCCCCCCACGAACGGACGAACTCCAGCCGATGAGGGACGCCGCCAAAACCGGCGATCCCATCCGTGATGGCCTCGATTGGGAGGCCTGCGGCGCAAGTGATGGCGCAGGCCGCCAGGATGTTCAACTTGTTGTGATCGCCGCGCAACCGGATCAACGTTTCTTCCAGGAGGGGAGTTTCGCCTTCATCTGTCTTCAGGAAATACATCCCGTTGCGCAGGGTTGTTCCTTTGCCGTGTTCGGGCAATGGGCTGAAACCAAATGAGAACAACCCGCCTTTCACTTTCCGCTGCATGCTCCAGGCAGCCGGGTCATCCCGACCCAGGATGGCGATATCTCCTTCGGTTTGGAAGTCGATCAAGCGTTGCTTGGCTGCTGTGTAGGCTTCCATCGTACCGTGCCGATCCAGGTGGTTGGGTGTGATGTTCAAAATCGCGGC
>JBFYSM010000064.1:0-9657 GCA_041301605.1 Chloroflexota bacterium
ATCCTGACCTGGTAGATAAGCTGGTTCTGGTGAATACTTTTTCTGTCCTGCGACCGCGCACGGTTTCACAGTGGATATATTTCCGATTGCGGTTGCTGATGGTACAGACGGTGGGTATTCCCCGGCAGGCAAAATTAGTGGCCAGGAAGATATTCCCACACCCTGGTCAGGAATTCATGCGCCAGCAATTAATCGCATCCATCTCCCAGGCAGATCCGCGCGCTTACCGTCTCGCCATGCGTTCTCTGAAAGATTTCAACTCAAGCAATAAGTTGCATTTGCTGAGGATGCCAGTTCTGGTTATCTCCGGAGGTAACGATACGACAGTGGATACCCAGGATCAAAAAATCCTGGCCCAGGGTATCCCTGGAGCCAGACATGTGATCATACCGGGTGGAGGTCATGGGGTCAGCGTAGATTCGTATGAAGCATTCAACCGGGAGTTGATTATTTTTCTCTCCTCCCCTTCGTGACGATCCGGATGGGTGTTCCCAGGAACCCATAGGTTTCACGGATGCGGTTTTCCAGGAACCGCTTGTAGGTGAAGTGCATCAACTTGGGATCATTGACATAGATCATGAAGGTTGGCGGTTCGGAACGGACTTGTGTCCCATAGTAGATCTTCAATTGCCGGCCTGCCTGGGATGGAGCGGGATGGATATCCTGTGCATTCTGGATGATCTGGTTGAGTGCAGAGGTGCTGATGCGCGCCAGCCTCTCTTCCTGGACCTGCAAGGCAGTCTGCAGGACCCGGTCCACCCGTTGCCCGGTTTTTGCAGAGATGAATAACATGGGAACGTAATCCATGAAGTTGAGTTCCTGGCGGATCTTCTGCCCATAGGTTTCGATCGTATAGGTATCCTTCTGGATGGCATCCCATTTATTGACCAATACCACGCAGGATTTCCAGGCTTCCAGGATGAATCCGGCAATGTGCGTATCCTGGGCGGTGATATTTTCCATGGCATCGATCAGCAGGAGCACCACATCTGCACGTTCGATTGCTTTGAACGAGCGTAGAACGCTGTACTTTTCCACACCGGGGTCGATTTTCCCGCGTTTTCGGATGCCAGCGGTATCGATCAAGGTAATGGCTGTATTTTCATATTCCATCTTCGTATCGATCGCGTCCCGGGTGGTGCCCGGGATGGGGCTGACAATGGCGCGCTCCTCGCCTACGATCCGGTTCAGCAGGCTGGATTTTCCGGCATTCGGCTTGCCAACGATCGCGATCTTGACCGATTCATCATCACCCACCCCGGCATCAGCGGGAAATGCTTTCACAAGATCGTCGAGCAGGTCGCCGGTGCCGGTTCCGTGCAGGGCGGAGATGGGGTAGGGATCGCCTAAACCGAGTTCATAGAATTCCCCGGCTGCGTCGCGACGCGCTTTTGTGTCGCATTTATTGACAACCAGGAAAATTGGAGGCCATAGACCCTTCTCTGTGGTTTTCTGGTGTCGCCGCAGGATTTCCGCCACTTCACGATCCGGTGTTGTCACCCCTGTTTCCCCATCGGCCAGGAAAAGCACTGCATCCGCTTCCCGGATGGCTGATTCTGCTTGGGAGCGGATTTGGGCGATGAAATCAGCAGAGCCGGTAGAAAGCGGGGCCCTGCCTCCGTGCGTGGGATCGATCCCGCCTGTATCGACAATATCGAAAACGATCCCATTCCACTCAGATTGGGTTACGATGCGGTCACGGGTGGTTCCCGGCGTATCATCGACGATTGCCAGGCGTTCCCCCGCCAGGCGGTTAAAGAGTGTGCTCTTGCCAACATTGGGACGCCCAACAAGGGCGATTACAGGCTTTTTCATGCTGCCACCTGTTGCTATTTGATCACCACTTCCACGGAGGCTGGCAGGAAGGATTCGACCTTGATGCCCTCGATCACGATATCCACCTCAGGGGTCAATTGATATGTGCCCGGCCCCAGCCCGCTGACATCCACGAATACCCGCACATCCGCGGCAGAAAGCGTGTTCAAAATTGGCAGAGGGCCGGACAGGATGATATCGACTATTTCGGGTGAGATCTGGGCTTTCAATCCGGTGCGCAAACCAGCTACTTCCACAGGCCGATCGGATAAGTTGATGCTGCCTTCGATTGCAGTGATATCAACCTGGATGAGAACGGTTTGTTGACCAACGATGGTTACGCCAGGCGGAAGGTTCAGTTGGAGATTTGTCTCGAAATCGGCGCTCAAGCCGTCCAGATTCAAGGCAATGGTTTCCACGTAGGCAGGCAGGGAGTTGATCAACTCTGTATCGGCCGAATAGACGGTTACCACAGGCGGCAGGACGGCGAGGCTCGCCAGGCGGTATCCATTCTCGACCCGGCCCACCAGGACCAGCTTCACAACCAGGTCACGGTATCCACCTTGTTGTGAGATCTCCAGGGAAAGGTCTACGGAGTCCGGGGTGATCGTAAGACCGGTAATATGATCGCCGCCGGCATCCACCGGTATGATAGTGAGTGGGAGCTCGATGCTCTCGCGCGCGCCGGAAATATCCAGCGATGCAATGACGGACGTGACCCGGTTGACCAGCGCCTCGGGTCCAGTAATGGTAATTGTATCGGGGTCGAGAACGGGTTCTCTGGCTTCGTATCCGATGGCCAACTCGCCGTTCAGGAATAATTCGACAGGCAGCGTGCGCGTTCCAAGGGGTTCGAGAACCACTTTGACCACGGCTGGGGATAGCGCTATCACGCGAACGGGTTGCGTTGCGATCTGAACCTGGATGGGAACGTTATGTTCACCGGTGTCCAGGCTTGTTAGATCGAGTGATGCCCTCACCGGGCTGCTTTGGGATTCGAGAATATTCCAGATGGAGCTTGGGGCCCGTAATGTTACTTCCACTCCTTGTGGGATTGTGCTGGTGATGATCAGGCTGGGATCCTGTCCAACGAATTCAAGCGATACCATTGTATCGAGCGTGCGGGTTTCATCCGGGTCGGCAGCGGTGACTGCGGAGACCCATACTGCCACCGCCAGGATCAATGCGAGCAGAAGTGTGCCAATGTTTTTCACAAACCAGCGAACGAATGTCACGTCATTCATCCTTGCGGTCGAACAAGTATGGAAAGAATCGTTTGAAGTAGTTGCGGCCTTGCCGTTCCCTTTCCGGATTGCAGAGAGCATTGAGGATATTCTCCAGCCTCTCCGCATCCAGGCGGCGGATCATCCGGCCGGCGTGGGCAATGGAAATCGCACCCGATTCTTCTGATACCACGACGGCAATCGCGTCGGTGGCTTCAGAGATGCCCAAGGCGGCGCGGTGGCGGAGGCCCATTTGTCGATCTGGAGAATGGGTCAGGATACCGCTCGCAGATAAGGGCATAACGCTGGCGGCCGCAGCCAATTCGGCTCCACGGATGATGACAGCGCCATCGTGGAGAGGGGTGTTTGGATAGAAAACCTGCAATAGCAGTTCCGGCGTCACACGCGCATTCAGGGATACGCCCGTTTTAATGTAATCGCCCAGGCTATCCAACCGTTCGAAAACGATCAGGGCGCCATGCTGGCGTGCCGAGAGTCGTGCCGCGGCGGAAACAATTGCCTGGATGGTCGATTGGGTTTTGTTTTGGCCATTCCTTTTCGTAATTGGCAGAACCGTTCCCGCTCTTCCAATTCGTTCCAGGGCGCGGCGGATTTCAGGCGCAAAGATGACCGGTATGGCCAGCAGCAGGGCAGGCAGTGTTGTTTGCACAAGCCAGGAGAATGCAGGCAGGTTCAGCAAGGTGGTCAGCAAGCCGGTCAGGATGATCAACAGGATGATCCCGCGCAGGAGCAGCATGGCTTGCGTATCACGGACCAGGTAAAGGAGGCCAAAGAATATCAGCGTAACAAGAAGCATGTCAACAACCCCCAGCCAATCAAGGCGCTGAAATGTAAAGATCAGGTTTTCCAGGAATTCAGGCACGGCTAATATTCACAGTAAGTTTTTTGGTAGCGGAGGCTCTCCGCTCTGGATGACCTTAGATCGGCCGAAGGACGCGATCCACCCGCAATTGCTTGAAGAGCAGGATGGTATTCTGGGGCGCAGATTCCATGGCGGCATCCTGCCAGGCCTGGATGCCAAGGGATTGCGGTGTACGCCTTTGGTAACCCAGTTCACGCCAGATGGCTTCGTTCGAGGCCAATTGGGGGGTCAGGAAGACCAGGGATGCCTCACACTGCAAATCCATCGAGGCGCTCTCGACTTCTTTGATCAACACATCGAGGGCGTCCTTGGTGTCAACAGTGGGTTCCACCATGATATTTGTTGTACGCGCTACAAGGTTTTCCACTTGCCAGCCAGCAAGCCCAGCCGGGTGTTCACCAGCCATCAAAACCAGGAAAGCCTTGTCTCCAAAAGCTTCCATCACATCATCCCTTGTAACCCGTTGTGCAGACGGGGAAGATTTCATGAGCAAGCTGGCAATGATCTCGGAGTCGCTTGGGCGTCCACGGCGGACAGTGAGTTGGCCTGTTCCTGTTTTCCTGACTTCAGCTTTTGCCGGCTCTGCGGCAGGTACGAGTGTTTTCCAGGCCTTTGTCACCTGCTTCCAGGTGTCTTCGAAAGAGCCGATGTTCTTGATAACAACGGTGGCTGCCTTCACCTTTTCGTCCTGAGGGGGCTGGGCGTGAATGCGTTGCAAGGCGTCTGCTTCGCCCATGCTGCGTTTACTGACCAGGCGTTCTTTCTGGATATTTTCGGGAGCTGTAGTCACCCAGATGCTGTCACAAGACGAAGCAATGCCTGCCTCCAACAGTTTGATGGCCTCGATGACAATCGTTTTCTGTTTGGCGCGCTGGATCATCACATCTACAGCCTGGATGACGAGGGGATGGATGATACTCTCGAGGTTCTTGAGCGCTTCGGGATCTCCAAAAACCAGTCGGCCGAGTTTGGCCCGATCGATTTCACCGTTTTCGCCAACGATGAACCGGCCAAACATGTCGATGGCGCGTTGATAGCCTGGGGCGCCTTTCGCAATGGCGCGATTTGCCAGCGCATCCGCATCGATGCCATAAGCCCCAAGGTGCTCCAGCATCTTGCGAACCACGCTTTTACCGGTGGCGATATTGCCAGTCAGGCCGATGATGTATTTTCCAGGCCACTTGCTCACGGTTGCTCCTATGAGATGTTTACGAGTGGATTACTCCACCTCCATTTTAGCCGCTGGAAGGCAGAATGTCAAAGGAAATCGAATCGCATCAGCAAAAGCACCTCCTGCATGTATCTGGTTGCAGGGGGTGCTCTCTTTGCGCATCGATTTTTGGGAACCACTTCGATCTGTCTGGTAAATTTCCTTTGGTAGGACGAGGATTTTTCTCAAACAGGTTCGACGCTTTGGATATCCGGGAAGAACTGCCGGACAGTTCCCTCGACCCAGCCATGCAAGGTGGACGGGGAGAGTGGGCAGCCCAGGCAGGCACCGCCAAGTTTTACTTTCAAGTGTTTCCCGTCGAATGATACAAACTCCACTGAACCGCCATGGAAATGTTCGATGTAGGCGCTAAGTTGTTCCACCAGGGCTTTCATTTGCTCTTGCTGGGGATCCGATTTTTGATTGGACATGGCATGCTCCTCCTTGTGTTCCGACGGTTTTACCCATGATTGGATGGCATCCGAAAGGATGGATGTAACCTCGACCCTGCGGCTTTCCCAGCGTTGCGCAATAACAGCAGATAGCCGTTCCAGGATGATCTTGCCAACCTCCGGGTGCTGGTTGCACAGCGCGCGCAAGTCGCTGCCTTTGATCTGCAATGCTTCGCATTCCTCCGCGCAATATGCAGCGGAAGTGTACTCTACATTTCCCAGGGCAGCCGACCAGCCGAAAACACCCCCAGGCGGGACGCGTGTTACAACCATCTCAGGGCCATCATCTGGCTTGTAATGGATGATCACCTCGCCGTAGATGACCAGATAGAGGTATTCAGCCAGCTCTCCTTGCTCGAATATGGCTGAGTTTGCAGAGTAAATTTGTGAATGGAAGTATGGGCGGAGCAGGTTCAACTCCGCATCATCCAACCCATCAAAGAATGCCAGGTGATCCAAAACAATAAGAGCCATTTCTTAATGGATATTAGCCAAACCTCCCAGAGGTTTCTAGTGGCAAAAATCCTAAACTCCCCGACATTTGTCCCCCTTTTGTCACATAGACAACTGCATCGTGTATACTTGATTGGAGTTTCGAAGTTGGAATAAATGCGAGGGTGTGGTGGGCAGACTGCGCCGCCCGTCATACCCTCAACCGGAATGAAATGTGTAAGTTCTACTGAGAATTGGTATCATCTCAATAACTTGGGGGGCGGGGGGTGTGTGGGCGGCTTCGCCGTCCACACATCCCCCATCTTCCCCTATTTATTGAGAAGTTACGAGAATTGTTCATGTAACTTTGCCAACAGGAAAACATCTAATGAGTGAAGTCTTTACAGAGATCTCTTTGCAGGCTTTGCAGGCGGGGGATCGGGCGGAATTCGCCCGCATGGTGGATGCCTATTCGGGCCCAATCTATCGCCTGGCCTTGAAGATGCTCGGTCATGAGCAGGATGCAGAAGATGTGCTCCAGAATACTTTCCTCAAGGCGCTCCAGTACATCGGTGGTTTCGAGGGGCGTTCCAGTCTATCCACCTGGTTGTACCGCATCGCTGCCAATGAAGCCTTGATGCTGCTGCGGAAGAAGCGCCCCGAAATCGAAATGACCGATACCGAGCCTGAAGACGAAGATCTTTCAGATTACGTACCAACCCAATTCGTGGATTGGTGTTGCCTGCCGGAGGATGAGATGCTCACTGCGGAAGCCAGGATGCAATTGGATCGAGCCATCCAGATCCTGCCCGGAAAGTTACGGATCGTTTTCCTGCTCCGTGATATCGAAGGCCTTTCCATCCAGGAAACCAGCCAGGCATTGAACTTGAGCGAAACAGCCATCAAAACCCGCCTCCTGCGGGCCCGTCTCAAGTTGCGCGAGCATCTCTCCGCCTATTATGGCGAGCGACTGGCGCAGAGGAGTGAGTGATATGAAACATAAACACGATTGTACTCACCTGTTAGGCTCCATCTCAGATTATGTGGATGGGGAACTGGATGAAGCCCTGTGCCAGGAACTGGAGCAGCACCTGGCGGAGTGTCCCGATTGCCGCGTCGTTGTTGATACCACCCGCAAGACTGTTACCCTTTACCACGAAAGTACTGCGGAGCCAGCGCAAGTCCCCGATGATGTGCGCCAGAGATTGTTCAAATGTCTTAACCTGGAAGATTACCTCAAGAGGGGGGAAGGATGAAACTTTTTTGGGGAGCATACATCTAAGGAGAAATGAGTGCTACCAATGATGATATATGCCTCCCGTGCGGAGGTGCAGGCAGTTTTTAGAAGGAGACCTCAATGGCACAATTATTGAATGACCAGATCCAAGGGCAGATCAAGGAACTCTTCGGGAACCTGAAAGAGCCGGTCGAGATCATGTTCTTTGGGACCAAAGAGCAATGCGAGTATTGCGACGATACCCGTCAGTTGGTTGAAGAAGTTTCTGCACTATCGGATAAACTCAGCCTGAGCATCCATGATATCCAGGCGGATGCAGGAACCGCCCGGCAATATGGAGTGGACAAGACCCCCGGCCTGGTGCTGGCAGGCAGGGATGGGAACCAGGTAACCGATTTCGGCGTGCGCTACGCAGGCATCCCTTCCGGGCACGAGTTCTCCTCGTTCATCAATGATCTGGTCATCGTCTCGAACCGCGACTCGGGCCTGACCCCGCAGACGCGCGAGTTCCTGAAGGGGCTGACCAAACCCGTCCACTTGCAGGTATTTGTAACCCCCACCTGACCATACTGTCCGCGAGCCGTGGTGCTCGCCCACCAGTTCGCCATGGAAAGCCCCATGATCCAGGCCGAGGCTGTGGAAGCAATGGAGTTTTCGGAACTTGCAAACCGCTACCGGGTCAGCGGTGTACCGCATACGGTCGTCAATGACGGCAAAGGCAATTTGATCGGCGCCGTGCCCGAAACCAACCTGCTTGCAGAGATCCAGCGTGCCCTGGCAGATTAGCATAAAATGGCGCGTCCGAAAAGATATTCCCTGAAAGCGCAGCGTGTGAGAAACACCTGGATGGCCTTGTCGGCAGTTGGTCTGTTCCTGGTCGGCACAGCCATTGTGCTGTGGTTGCCGGAAGCCCAGGGTCAGGCCTTGGACCAGGGCGGGTTTTCAGCCATCCCGGTCGATGTGGCGTATCCGGCGCCGGAACTGGCCCTGACAAACATGGATGGAAATGGAACCAGCCTGGTTGATTACCGCGGGCAGGTGGTGCTGGTCAACAACTGGGCGACCTGGTGTCCGCCCTGTAAGGCCGAGATGCCCACCCTGCAAGCTTTCTATGAATCCTATGCGGACGAAGGATTCGTGATCGTGGCGATCGAATCGGGCAGCCCCGCCAATGAGGTGGCCGCTTTTGTCCGCCAGTATGGGTTGACCTTCCCGGTCTGGCTGGATGCGAAGGGCGATGCATTGCAGGCTTTCCAGAACTTCAACCTGCCCAGTTCGTACGTGATCGACCGTGACGGCACGGTGCGGTTGAGCTGGACAGGCGCGGTTTCGCGGACTGTCCTGGAAGAATATGTGGCACCGCTTATAGAAAAATAGGAGCAGGTGTTACGCAGTTGGGAAGGACTTGAACTGCGCAAATCCCAAGGAGGTAACGATGGATGCAAAAGTAACCTGGAGCCAGGGACTGAGTTTCACCGGTACGGCCAACACCGGTTTTGCAGTACCGCTGGGGGCCGCGCCGGAAGTAGGCGGGGCGAACGATGGTTTCCGCCCGCTGGAACTGATGGCGGTCAGCCTGGCGGGTTGCACAGCCATGGATGTGATTTCCATCCTGCAGAAGAAACGCCAGCAGGTGACAGCTTTCGATGTCAGGGTGCATGCCGAACAGGCCGGCGAGCATCCACGGGTATTTACCAGCGCGGTGATCGAGTATGAAATCACCGGCCATGGCCTGGATGAAGCCGCCTTGCTGCGGGCCATGGAATTATCGGCGCTGCGCTATTGCCCGGCCCAGAACATGCTGGCAAAGACTGTACCGATGAAGTTGATGTATTCCATTTACGAGGGGGAAAGCGCGGATGAGCGGAAACTGGTCAAGAGCGGGGAATATATACCCGCGGGATCGGCAGGGTAAGAAGGCTTTTCCACGAAGTTGCACGAAGGATTGAGTGGTTTTGGAATCCGGAAGCTTGCTTCCGGCATTTTGGACGGTAAGCCGTCCGACTCCAAAATAATCGAAGTCATTCTGTGTAAGCTTCTTCCCACAGCAGGATGGCTTTCTTACGGGCGGAACCGTAGCGGTATTCGCCGAAATCGCCCACCTTCCGCAGGACGCGGTGGCAGGGGATGATGTAGGCAACCGGGTTCCTGGCGATCGCATTCCCCACTGCCTGCGTTGCCCCCGGACTGTGCAAGCCGGATGCGATGGCCTGGTAGGTGGTCACTGCACCGGGGGGGAGGCGCAGCAGAGCCTCCCAGACATTGATCTGGAATTTGGTGCCTTGCAGGTGGATGGTCAGCGAGGTGCGTAGGGAACGGGAGAATATTCGATCGACGATGGGGCTCGTCCGGGAGGAGTCTTCGCTGAGATGGGAATTGCTCCAATCCCGGCGCAGGCAGTCTAG
>JBFYSM010000090.1:0-8807 GCA_041301605.1 Chloroflexota bacterium
CCGGGATCGAGATCTTATATTTAACTTCCAGGAAGCGCTTCAGCGATACCATGGAAAAAGAATCCACCAGGCCGCCGGAAATCAGCGGCGTATCATAAGTGAGTTTGTCGTCTTCGCTTGCATACTCTGCGATCACATATTCCAAAATAACATCTTTCAGGTCTTCCATTTTTTCTCTCCTTTTCCAAAGATTTATTATTGGCAGGATCATCCTCCAGGATTACCAAGGAGGATTGACTTGCTAATCGTTCTCCAGGGTGGATGTATCGCCGATCTCCTCGCCCCACTCCTTGGCGTGCAGCAGGCGGCGCATGATCTTCCCACTGCGGGTTTTCGGGAGCGGGTCGATATACTCGATCTCCTGCGGCATCGCCAGGGGCGATAATTTCTTGCGGATGAAATTCATAATTTCCAGTTCCAGTTCCTCGGATACGCTGAAACCCGGTTTCAACGTTACAAAAGCCTTGACCACCTCCATGTTGATCTCGTCCGGTTTGGAAACAACAGCCGATTCCGCCACAGCCGGGTGTTCGAGCAGCGCCGATTCGACCTCGAAGGGGCTGACCAGGTGCCCGGCGGTATTGATGACATCATCGTCCCGCCCGATGAACCAGAAATAGCCATCACTGTCGAGCCGCGCCCGGTCCCCGGGCAGGTACCAGCCGTTCTTGAACTTTCCCTTGTAAGTCTCCTCGTTTCTCCAATATGTCCGCATCATCGCCGGCCAGCCGGGGCGGAACGCGATCAGGCCGATCACGCCCGTTTCGTTGACGGGCTCATAAGTCTGTGGATGAACAATGGTGCCGGTGATCCCCGGGAATGGTTTCCCCATCGAACCAGGTTTGATCTTCATCCCCGGATAATTCGAGATCATGATGGAGCCAGTTTCAGTCTGCCAATATGAGTCATGGAAGGGCAGGCCGAACACTTTTTCGGACCAGACCACAGCTTCCGCATTGAGCGGTTCGCCGACGCTGATCAGGTGCCGCAAACTGGATAGATCAAATTGCCTGACGATCGCATCGCCCGCTTTCATCAAAGAGCGGATGGCGGTCGGCGCAGAATACCAGACGGTGACTTTATATTTCTGGATGAAACGGTACCAGGCCTCGGCGGAAAAACCGGCATCCAGCACGCACTGGGTGACGCCCAATGCCCAGGGAGCGATGATCCCGTACGATGTCCCCGTAACCCAGCCGGGGTCCGCGGTGCACCAATAAATGTCGTTTTTGGTAATATCCAGCACCCATTTCGCCGTCAGGTACTGGGAAATGAGGGAATAATGCACGTGCTGGACTCCCTTGGGCATGCCGGTTGTCCCGGATGTGTAATGCAGCAAGGAAGGGGATTCGGCTTTCGTGGGAAAGAGTTCCAATTTATCCACGCGGTTGGCTTCCATCGAAAAAGCCACTTCCCTTTCTTTTAGTTCTTTTTTCCCGTCATGGTCGACGATGATGATGTGCTTCAGGTTCGGCAGCCGGTCGATGATCTTGCGCACCTTGAGTGCATGCTTCCTCTGGGTGATGATCGCGGAAGTGCCGGCATTCTCCAGGCGCACAAAAAGGGATTCATCCCCGAATGCGGAGAACAGGGGTTGGGCGACTGCCCCGATCTTCAGGATGCCCAGCAAGCCAATGTACAACTCCGGAACCTTGTCCATGAACAGGCAGACGCGGTCCTCGTTCTTGATGCCCAAACTGCGGAGGAAGGCGCCGATTGTGTTGCTGTATACCCTGATATCGTTGTATGTATAACGCTTTTCCTCGCCCATGGCGTTTTCCCACAGAAGCGCCAGGCGATCCCCGTTCCCCATCTCGCAGATGCGGTCGGAGCAATACCAGCCGATGTTGATCACATCCCCTTGCTGGTAACCAAGCTCCTTCTCGGAAATCGACCAGTCGAAGTTCTTGATCCTTTCTTCGTAGGATCCAATATTTGGCATAAACTGATTCTCCTTTATTTTTGATTGTCTCCTCGATGGAACCGGGAGCGATGGGTATGCCTATATTTCCAAAATGGCAAGCGCAATGGCCGTCTCGCGGATGTGTGATAGGGACACGATCGTTCTGTTGATATGGAGGTGATCCATTAACTTCTTTACTTCTCCGTGCAGGAAAACTTCAGGTTTACCCAGATCATCGTTGAGGATCTCAATTTCGGAATAGGCGAGACCATCCCGCCAGCCGGTGCCCAGTGCCTTCAGGATGGCCTCTTTTGCCGCGTAGCGGGCCGCATAATGTTCGGACTTCCTGGCTTTGCCATCGCAATAATCCATTTCCTTTTCGGTAAAAATGGTTTCCAGGTATTGCCTGCCCTTGGAAACCATCTTTTCCACTCTCTTGACTTCGATCATATCTGTTCCAACCCCGTAAATCACACGAACAGCCCTCCACTCATTGGGGTAAGAATTGATCCGAAGAGAAATAGTGAACAATCGATGTCTATCATCGTTCTGGAAAGTGTTTTATGAACTGAAGGAACCGGGTCTCTGGCCAGCCGGATTGCGCCAAAATTATAACCCACCTTAGAGAATATTCGCACAAACAATCTTATCGTGGGATTTCTTTATAAAGTTCCCGGCGCTTTACCGACCAAAACATCAACGTCAAACCTCGCATCATCCTTCATAGATTTCTTCTGCCAGCATCCCCATCTCTGCCAGCGCGGCCAGCACCTTGGATGATGCATCGCCCTTGATGACCACCGCCGTGGGCCCCAGGATCTCTCCCAGGAAACGCCCAGCCTTCGATTTGCGCAGTTCTTCCAGCACCTCTGGCTTGCTGACCCGCAAAACAACCGGGTTCTCGATCCGCGCTTCGGTGCCGTTCAACTCCCAGCGCTGGATGGCGCGCACGAACGGCGGCGGGAGCGGCGCGGCGGCATGCTTATGCAACAAAGCCAGCAATTGATCGGGTTTGAGCCGCTGCTGGCGGGCGCGCGTCAGGGAGGCGGGCGTGACGCGGTAGCGGTATTCGTCAGGTGTGGTCTCCCCCTGCGGGGACTTCGCGATACGCCGCTGTTCGAGTAATCCCGAAGGGATGTACCGAGACCCAGCGGCTACTCGACCATCATCTTCCCACTCGCAGAAACGGGCGATCTGGTAACGGGTGGTGCGCGGCACCAGGCGCGGCACTGATATGCGGCCATTGGATGCCACCGTCAGCTTGCCATTTTCGTTGGGAGCTGCGGGTTTTTCATCCTCCAGGATCCGGAAAGCAGTCGGGGTGCCTCCTTCTTCGGCACAGGCCAGGTCGATCATCCCCAGCCAGAACAAGATCCCTGTAATGAAATAACGGATGAGGGCGCCATCCACTTCATCCCAATGTGCGAACCCGCGCAGGTACTCGCCATCGGACTGGCGCTTGATGAACCAGGAATCATAATCCCCAGCGGGGCGCTGGAAATCGGGATATTTTTCCTTGACTGCTCGCAGGAAGGCCGGCAGGCTCCACCATTTATCGGTCGGAATAGCCGACAGCAGTTCGAGCAGGAATTCACGCGTCACCCGGGGCTGGTTCTTCCATTCCCCTTCACAGGCGAGGCCGGGCACCTGGCGCAGCTCGTTGAACGTTTCGCTGGCCTGCCAGGCATCGAACAGGGTATTCAGGGCCTGGCTGCGCGGCATCTCCAGGAAGGTTTTAACAGGTTCGGGTTGGGGGATGGAATCGCGCAGGAGACGCGCTGCCGACAGCAGTTCCAGCAAGATGCCCCTTGGAATAGTCAGCGGTGGAGGCTCCATCCCCAATCGCAGGGCAGCCAGCAGGGTGCAAGCGTCATCCAATATCCGATCGCCGGATGGGATGACAAATGCCTTTTCGCCGGGGGATGCCAGCCGGCCTAAGGGCTCAGAATCTTTTAAAACAACGGGCACAAAGGGTTCAACAGGGTTGCCTTGGAGTTCTTGGTATCTTTCGTGTTTAATGCTCTTGAGCAAATCATCCGGGATGTAGGCGAATTCCTGCGGGCCGTTGGGTGTATCGAAAAAAGCCCGCGCCAGCAGGGCATGATAGTAGAGCGTTTCCGCGGCCGAAACCGGGTTCAGGTGCGGCGATTCGCGGTCACGGCGGCCAGCCCCCATTTCACGGATTTCACCGAAGCGGCGTACGAAGGCCACCCAGGGCATGCGTCCTTCACCTTCCAGCAGCGCATCCAATGCAGATTGTGCTTCGATTGGCAGGGTTTCCAACACTTCCGTAACCTGGTTTGGATTGTTGATGAGCCTCTCCAATTGCTCGATGGAGGCATCCGTATCCGAGGCAGTGAGCTCAGTCCCCCACAGCCGGGCTATGATGCGCAGGTGACCGATATCCAAACCTTGAAGACTTTGTTTGAGATCAGGCATGAGGATCCATTTCAGGGAAACAAAAAACGAGAAACGAGCCTGCCCCAATTTTACTCGTTTCTCGCTTCTACCGTCATTCCATGTTGCTTTTCAACCCTCTTTTGTTATTTCTGGTTGACCAGCTACCACCTGTAATGCGCCGGGGATCAACTCTATCGTTAACTTGCGCAGATTCGTTCCGAAACTGGTGTATATCTCGCCATCCGCATGAATATACACTGGCCTGTCAGAAGCCAGGGACATTTTCCGGCAGGTACCCATCCTGACCTGTTTGAACCTTCCGTGTGTACCCTTCATGACTTCGGGTACCAATCGAAACATCATCAGGCGCGATATCTTGCGGATGGTGGCATAGTGGAACAGGTTGTCGTCGTTGCGCGCTTCCGGCGCAACCAGGAATCCGCCGCCTTCGCGTGAACCGTTGCAGACGGTCAACATGACGGTCGGCATTTCCCATTTCTCGGAATCCGTTTCGATCTGGAATTGCATCGGATTGAAATTCAAGATGATGGTTTGGATGACGGCTGTCAGGTACATCAGGAAGCCGCGTACCACCGGCAGCCGGTGTGAGCGGATGGTAACCACGGCATCGAAGCCAATCCCCAGGGTATTATCGAAATATTCCCAGCGATCGGTTTCATCAACCAGCAAGCCCAGGTCGATTGGTTTGGTGGAACCATGCAAGGCATTCACGAGGGCTACATCAGGCTTGTCATGAATACCGATGGCATGGGCAAAATCGTTGCCGGACCCGATCGGCACCACGCCCAGGACGGGCCGTTTCCCCTCCGGGACCTGCATCAAGCCGTTGATCACCTCGTGGACGGTCCCATCCCCGCCCAGGGCAATGACCATATCGTAGCCATCTTCACCAGCCTGCCTTGCCAGTTCGGTGGCGTGGGTCGGGTAAACCGTGCCGCTCCAATCCGCGTGGCCGTAATCGGCAACGATGGGGCGCAGATCGTTGGCGATCCGCCAGGCTTTTCCCATATCGGCGGTGGGATTGAAAATGAGTTTGACTTTGCGAGGCATGACTCCTCCAGAGGACGAATGTACTCTATATAACCCCGGAAAAGAAAAACGGAGGCCTTTGCGGCCTCCGTCTGTGGCTATTTCTCACGGATGGGTGGCAAGGGGCCTGTCGCATCCCTTGCGATCTGGAAAGTGCCGCGGGCATGCTTCTTGGCACGGTAAAGTGCCGCATCGGCGGCGCGCATCAATTCGGATGCAAGCCTGCCATGGAAGGGGAAAGCTGCAATGCCTCCGGATATCCCCAACTGGGCACGTGAACCATCTGGCAAACGCACATCCAGTTGATCCAGTTTATCGTGGATTTTTTGGGCTACCAGTTTTGCGCCGTTCATATCCGTTTCTGGAAGGATGAGGGTCAATTCATCACCGCCATAACGGGCCAAAAAATCTGTGGTGCGGATTCCCCTCGCCAAAGCTTGAAACACCTTTTGGAGCACGACATCACCAGTTGCATGTCCGTGTGTATCATTGATATTCTTGAAGCCGTCCAAATCCATCATAACGACAGAGAAAGTATTGTTGGTACGTTGGGAACGCCTGACCTCCGCTTCCAGTTTCTCGTCAAGGGCGCGGCGATTGGGAAGCCCGGTGAGTGTATCGCTGAGAGCCTGCTGGCTGGTGGCCCGGTGCAAGCGGGCATTGACGATGGCGATCGCAGCCTGGCGGGCAAGCATGCCCAGAAGGCGGATCTCGGAATTGGTGAAACCCCCGGTTTCCAGGCGTGCCATGTTCATCACCCCGACGATACGTGTCCCCACGATCAACGGTATGCTAATGAGAGAACCTTGCCAGGATCCCGGCGCATCCTTGAAAATCGGGTGATTGCGAAGATCTTTAACGATGATCATCTTCTTCTGGCGCGCGACGGTATAGGTGAGTCCATCGGAACGCGGTTCTGCAAATGGGCTGGTGCGCTGTCCGCTATGATCAAGGGCAGCACCAAAATAGAGTTTATCTCCTTCGTAGAGGAATATGTTCGCATCGTTCGCATTCTTGATCAGTTGCATCGCCTCGGTGACCAGGCAATCTAGAACTTGGCTAAGTTCAAGGCTGGTTGTCAGGTTGCTACTGATACGCTTGAGAGCCTCCAGCTCAGCAGTTTGTTGGCGCAGCACAAGCAGTAACTGGCGATGATCAATGATCTTATTGGCGAGTTTGCGGATATATTCCACCCTTTCAACTTCTTCAGGGATTTCCTCCACGGAACTCAAGAGGATATCCAATAAAATGAGTAACGAAACTTTTTCAGCCTCGGGAACATTCTGTTCCTCGAGGCGTTGGCGAGCAGAACCGAGTATCTCCGCATGAATATCCATAATCACAACCCCAATAAAACAAGATAATTTATCATAACCGCCTAGCTGCCAAAATACCCATCAGACATTTGTACCATTGTGGGAATTGCGCCGCTCTCAATGTATAATAAAACAAATCCCAACCGGAGTCCAGTATGGCAAACCTACATTCGCCTAACATTTCACGTGCCACTCCCCTCCATCCACGCCGGATCGGTATCATTGTTGGAGCATCCAGCGGGATCGGTGCAGCACTTGCCAGACAACTGGCAAACGAAGGATATACACTAGCATTGCTGGCTCGTCGCAAAGACTTGCTCGAATCCCTTTGTGAACAAATCAATCGGGATTCCGGTGAAGCGCGAGCGTGCTTCTATATTCACGATGTTGCAGATTACGGAAAAGTTCCCGATTTACTCAGGAGAATTGTCTCTGATCTGGGTGGCCTGGATCTATTCATCTACAATGCAGGGGTTTCCCGCCCCGCAGGTTTCAAGAAATACGATTTCGAGAAAGACCGCGCCACAACCGAGGTCAATTACCTGGCTGCCCTGGCCTGGCTGAACCCTGTAGCGGAGATGTTCCTCAACTTGAAAACCGGGCAGATCGTTGGGATTTCTTCAGTGGCAGGTGAGCGCGGACGGGTGGGCAATCCATCCTATAATGCTTCGAAAGCAGCCCTGACCTGTTACCTGGAAGCCCTCCGCAATCGCCTCACCCGTTTTGGCGTTCATGTGCTTACGGTCAAGCCGGGCTTTGTAGCAACTGACATGCTCAAGGGAGCCAAGAAAACTTTCCTGGTTGCAACTCCTGAAAAGGTTGCTGCCGATATTGCCAGAGCCATCCGCAGGCACAGACAGGAAATCTACACTCCCGGAATATGGCGCTGGATCATGCTGGTGGTGCGTAATATTCCTTCGGTGATCTTTCGTCGAATGACATTCTGATATCCTATGACAGCCCTCCTTTTCGAGAAACTGCGCTCCCTTGATAATTTCGGCCATTCCCTGCATGCGCCATCCTACGTGTACCAACCGGTAAGTACGGAGCAGATCCAGAATCTTCTTCAAGCCGCCCGCAAAGGGGATATCTCCATCACCCTGCGCGGCGCGGGGCGCAGTTATAACGATGCCGCCTTGAATGGCGGCGGCGTGGTGCTGGACCTTTCGAGGCTGAACCGCATCCTGGAATGGGATCCGGTTACGGGTCTGGTACGGGCCGAGCCGGGGGTCACCTTGCAGCAGTTGTGGCAGCAAGTACTGCCGGATGGCTGGTGGCCTCCGGTCGTCTCGGGAACGATGTACACCACCCTGGGTGGTTGCATGGGGATGAACATCCACGGCAAGAACAATTACAAGGCTGGTACGATCGGCGAACATGTCACCGCATTAACCGCCTTGCTGCCGACTGGTGCGGAAGTCACCTGCACCCCCAGGGAGAATGGCGATCTTTTCCACTCCATGATCGGTGGATTGGGAATGCTGGGCGTGTTCACATCCATCACGCTCCAGATGAAACGCATGTATTCCGGCCTCCTGGATGTGCGCGCCTGGCCTGTCAAATCCCTCTCTGAACAACTGGCTGCCCTGTACGAAGGCGCGCCGGATTATGATTACATCGTCGGCTGGCTGGATGCAACTGCACGCGGAAGCAGCCTGGGGCGTGGACAAATCCATGCAGCCAGCTACCTGCACGAGGGCGATGATCCTGATCCGCACCGAACCTTGCAGGTCGAATATCAGACCCTGCCTGCCACCATGTTCGGGATCATTCCAAAATCCATCATCCATTATTTCATGGCCCCTTTCATGAACAATCCGGGAACATGGGCAGTAAACACGGCCAAGTACATCGCCAGCCTGCGGCGCAGCACATATCGCCAGTCTCACGCTGCCTTCCATTTCCTGCTCGATTACGTTCCGGACTGGGAACTGGGCTATGGCAAGAACGGATTGATCCAATACCAGAGTTTCCTTCCCAAGGAAACCGCCCTGGATGCGTGGACGGAGATGATCAGCCTCTCACACCAGCGCGGCCTGCCTTCCTACCTGGGGGTGACCAAGCGCCACCGGCCGGATCCATTCCTGCTAACCCACGCCGTGGATGGTTACTCCCTGGCGCTGGATTTCAAGGTGACA
>JBFYSM010000097.1:0-7420 GCA_041301605.1 Chloroflexota bacterium
GCCGCGATATCCTCGTCACCGAGCATCTGTCCATCGGCTACCCTGGCCATGCGCCCCTGCTGGCCGACCTCCGGCTCCAGGTGCGCGCCGGGGAACACCTCGCGCTGACCGGTCCGAACGGTTGCGGCAAGACGACCCTGCTGCGCACCATCGCCGGGAAGCTGGATCCCATTTGTGGATCGGTGCGACTGGGGGCGTCCGTCAAACTCGGCTACATGACCCAGGAACAGGAGCACCTTGACCTGTCGAGATCCCCGCTCGAGATCATCCAATCTGCCGGAACGTTCACCCAGACCGAAGCGCGGCACTTCCTGCACTTCTTCCTCTTCACCGGGGATGGTCCGTTGCGCCCGTGCGGGGAGATGAGTTATGGCGAGCGCTCGCGCCTGGAACTGGCCCTGCTGGTGGCGCAAGGCTGCACCTTCCTGCTGTTGGATGAACCCATCAACCACCTGGATATCCCCTCGCGGGCGCGCTTCGAGCAGGCCTTGAGCAGCTTCGATGGCAGCGTGCTGGCCGTGGTCCACGACCGCTATTTCATCGAGCAATTTGCGACGAGCCTGTGGGTGGTGGAGGATGGGAGAGTGAGATCAGTGTGATAGGTGCGTCGCACCAGACGGGTGGATTCGGCTTGTCGAGCGGGCGAATCCTGTCGATGAGAGTCTGCCTGTCGAAACAGGTGCGACGCACCCATGCTATACAAGGATAAATCATGTCAAACCAAATTCTCCCTTTCACTCCTTATCCCGAAGTCAACATGGTCTTGGATGCGCTCGTGCCAGATATACAGTCCATCCTCGGCGACCAATTCATCGGCATGTACCTGTACGGCTCGCTCGCCTACGGCGGCTTCGATGTGGACAGTGATGTGGATTTCATCGTTGTCACGAAGGATGAACTTTCCGATGCGCACTTCTCTGCATTGCAGGAAATGCACGCCCGGATTGCAACGATCGACTCCTGGTGCGCCACACAACTCGAAGGCTCTTATATCCCCCGACAGGCGCTGCGAACCTTCGACCCGGTGCGCGTTCTCTACCATCACATCGACCGTGATCCAGGCGAGCAGCTCCGCCGGATGGAGATCAAGGATGACAAGACCAGCCGCGCCTGGTGGGGTGGGTGGGTGATCCTGCGGGCGGTCCTGCTCGAAAGTGGGGTCACGCTCGCCGGTCCCGCGCCGGCCGCGCTGATCGATCCTGTCCCGGTGGAAGAATTGCAACAAGCCAACCTGGCGAACCTGCATGGTTGGTTCGAGCCAATGCTCGATGATATTGCACAACTGGAGAGTTTCGGCTACCAACCCTATGCCGTCCTGACCATGTGCCGCATCCTTCACACCCACGAACGCGGGGCAATCGCTTCGAAGCAGGCCGCGGCGCAATGGGCGCAGGAAAGATTGGAGGAACCATGGAAATCATTGATCGACCGCGCCTGGAACGGGCGCCATCATCCTGAAATCAAAGCATCGCCCGCTGAGATCGAGCTGACGCAGGAATTCATCCGCTTTGCATTGGAACGCTGTAAGTCGGATTGCCAACACAGCACCTGCGGTTCGGTGCAGGTGTCCGACCCATAATATCAAACAAGGAGAACCTTGAAACCCATCCATCGAAGCTACCGCAACGAAGATGATTACTGGCGCCTCCGCCAGTTCCTGCGGAAAGTTTTCCTGCTCAACAACCGCCTCGAACATTCCTGGCATGTTTCCCGCTGGGATTACTTCCGCTGGCATTTGTTCGAGAACTGCCGGGTATGCAATTCGCTGGAGGAGGCCGTATCCATCTGGGAAACTGCGGATGGACGGATTGCTGCCGTTCTGCATCCCATCAATCCCAACGAGGCCTTCATCCACATCCACCCCATCTTCCGGACCCCGGAATTCGAGGAGGAGGTCATTGCCCATGCTGAAGAAAGCTTCTCCAACATCCGTCCGGATGGCTCACGCCGCATGTACGTGCCGGTGGATGAAAATGACCACTTCCGCAAGGATATCTTGAAGAGGCGAGGCTATGCAGGCATTGGCAGCCTGGGCTGGGAACACTATCGCGACCTGGATGCAGCCCTCCCCGATGTACCCATCCCACCCGGTTACATCATCCGCTCGATGGGCGGTGTGGAGGAACACCCGGCCCGCAGTTGGGCCTCCTGGCTGGCTTTCCATTCGGATGAGCCGGAAGGGAACTATGATGGCGACTGGTCGTGGTTCCAGAATGTCCAGCGCGCCCCGCTCTACCGCCGCGACCTGGATATTGTTGCCGCGACGGAAGATGGGCAGATCGCGGCCTTCTGTACCATCTATTATGACGATGCCACCCGCAGCGCGGTCACCAACCTGGTTGGGACGGCGGCCCCGCATTGGCGGCGCGGGCTGGGCAAGGCGGTCGTTTTTGAGGGGATGCGACGGCTGCAAAAAATGGGCTGCACGCGCGCCTTTGCAAAGGCAACCGATCCAGTCGCGGATGCCCTGTACGATTCGACCATGCCCGAAAAATACATTTCCGAAACCTGGATCAAGGATTACAAACGATGAAAACTACAATGCGAAATTACCGGGATGAGAACGATTACTGGCGCATCCGCCAGTTCCTGCGGGAGGTGATGATCCTCAATGGCCTGCGGGAATTCAGTTGGAGTGTCATGCGCCTGGATTACTGGCGCGGGCACCTGATCGCAAACTGCCAGAGTTCCGACCCGCTGGAAAAGGTCACATGCCTGTGGGAAACGGGTGATGGGCAGATCGCTGCTGTCCTGAACCCGGAAGACCGGGGCAACGCCTTCCTGCAAGTTCATCCCGCCTTCAAAACCAAGGAGTTGGAGGAAGAGATGATCGCCACCACCGAAGAACACTACGCAGTCGAGCGGGATGGGAAGAAGAAAGTCGCGGTCTGGACCGACTCGCAAGATACCCTGCGGCTCGACATCCTGCAAGCCCGCGGCTACGTCAAGGGGAAGTGGACCGAGAGCCAGTGGCGGCGTGACCTGGATGAACCCATCCCGGAAGAACCGGTGGCTGAAGGATACATCATCCGCGCCCTGGGGGATGAAAGTGAACTGCCAGCCCGTTCCTGGGCTTCCTGGCGCGGCTTCCACCCGGATGAACCGGATGAGAAATATGAAGGCTGGGAGTGGTATCACAACATCCAAAGCTGTTCGCTCTACCGGCGTGACCTGGATATAGTGGCTGTCACAGGGGCTATCATCGCTGCCTTTGCCACCTTCTGGTTCGATGATGTCACCCGCACGGTCTACATCGAGCCGGTGGCGACCGTTCCAGAACACCAGCGCAAGGGGTTGCAGAAAGCCATCCTGAGCGAGGGGCTGCGCAGGGTGCAGCGGCTGGGTGCAGTGCGGGCTTTCGTCGGCGGGTACGAGCCGGGGCCGAATGCGCTCTATGCCTCCATGCTATCCCCGGAATGTGATCAGTACGAGCAGTGGGTCAAGGATTTCTAAGAAAAATTCGCTTTTACCAGCAGAAAACACCCGGTATATCACCTGATACCGGGTGTTTTACTATACTAATTCTCTTGACATACTATGTATTACATAGTATAATGTCGCCAATGGTGAACCTATGACAAACGAATCTTTTGAGAACGTTATCCTTGAACTACGGCGCGGGGTCATCGTGATGGCTGTCTTGAGCCAGTTGCGGGAAGAGCAATATGGCTACTCGCTCATCAACAGCCTCAAGCAAGCCGGTCTGGAGATCGATCAGGGCACCCTTTACCCCCTGCTCCGCCGCCTGGAAAGCCAGGGATTGTTACAGTCCAACTGGCGGGTGGAAGCCGACCGGCCGCGCCGGTATTATGTCATCAGCGATGAAGGCAGGGCCCTCCTGCCCAGGCTGAAAGAAGAATGGACCGGCATCGTGTCCATGATGGGTAGGATGCTGAATTAAGCAAGGAGCTTGTTATGAAAACGAACCTAATCGAACGTTATATCGCTGAAATCGGAAAACATCTCCCGATCAAGGATCGGGCCGACATCCAGAAAGAGATCCGCTCGACCCTGGAGGATATGCTCGAAGAACGCAGCCGCAAGGTCGGGCAAGCGGCCGAAGAGGAAATAGTGGTAGACCTACTCAAGGAGTTCGGCAAACCGGAAGATGTTGCTGCCTCCTACCTCCCCGAGCGCCGTCTGATTGGCCCGCAGCTCTACCCGATCTTCAGTCTGGTCTCCTGGATCGCCCTGCCAACCCTGGCCGCTGTTCTGCTGATCACCCTGGGCATCGGGCTGTTCTCCGCCGATCTAACCCCGCTCGAGACACTCAAAGGGATTGGAAACCTGTTGCTGCAGGTGGGCAGCGCCCTGGTTTCGGCCTTCGGCAGCATCGTTCTCACCTTCTCCATCCTGGAGCGCGTCTTCGGGACGAGAAATATCAAAGTGAAGGTCAAGGGCGAGGTTCTACAGCACATGCCCGGGGTGATGTTTAAAATTGAAGGGGAAGAAATATCCTGGAATCCGCGTGACCTGCCAGAGGTCCAGGATGTGGAGAAGTTCAGCATTCCCGGCCTGGTTGCTGAGATTATCTTCACCATTGCCGCGATCGTAGTCTTCAACTTCTTCCCGCAGATCATCGGCTTTGGGATTCTGCATGACAGCGATTGGACTTTCCTGCCGCTACTCTCGGAGGCCTTCTTCCGCTATTTGCCGTTCGTGAACGCCCTGTGGGGCTTGCAGATCGTCCTGAACCTGGTCTTGTTGCGCCAGGGACGTTGGGAGATCGCCACCCGCTGGCTGCGTGCAACCCTGCTTGTGCTTGGAATCGTCCTGGCTGCTTTCATGCTGGCCGGGCCAGATCTGGTCATTTCCACTCCCGGGACCCTGATTGCTGCCTGGCCAAACCTGTCGACCGAGGCCGTCCGAGTCCTGACCCTGATCCCGCGCATTCTGGTCAAGGTTCTCCTGGGCCTGTCCATCCTGGGCAACAGCGCCGAACTGCTCAAGGCACTGCTGCGCGAAGTCAACAACCTGAACCGCTCATAAGAAAGGGAAAATACAATGAACACCATCGATACCTATATTTCCGAAGTCGGCAGACGGCTGCCGAAGAAGGCTCGTACCGATATCGAAGCCGAGATCCGATCAATTCTCCAGGATCTGCTCGAAGAGCGTTCCAAGCAGGCTGGCAAACCAATCGATGACGAATTGACCCTCGAAATCCTGCAGGAGTATGGCTCCCCGGAAAAAGTTGCTGCCTCATATCAGGGTGAACAGTACCTGATCGGTCCCAGGCTTTACCCGGCCTTCATCAAGGTGATCCAGATCGTCCTGCCCATCATCGGTGTGCTGGCGCTGATCGGATTGGGAGTGGCCCTTGCTAAAACAGAACCGGCGCCAGGCAGCCTCCTGGAAACTATCAGCCAGGCATTCAGTGAATTCTTTGGTTCCATGATCTCTGCGCTGGGGAGCATCACGATCATTTTTGCGATCCTGGAAAGGTTTATCCCAGATTTGAAAACCAAGGATGTCCGTTGGGATGCACGGTCATTGCTCAAACTCTCACCGCCCGACCAGGTCAAACCGGCCGAGATGATCGTGGAAATCTTCTTTTCCGGGTTGGCTATCCTGGTCTTCAACTTCTTCCCCCAGGTTGTTGGGTTCACGCCAAGCCTGAACAGTGTTGTTGAGACCGGGAACTGGCAGAACGTCAACTTCTTCCCCTTCCTTTCCGATGTGTTCCTGGGCTACATCCCCTTCCTGACCGCGATCTGGGTGCTGACCATCGTGTTGGACGGCATCCTGATTCAGCGTGGGCATTGGGAAGTCTGGAGCCGTTGGTTTGCAGTGGGTGTCAAAGCTCTGGGCATCGGCATTGCAGCCGTCATGCTGGCTAGCCCATCCCTGATCGCGATGACTGCCGACTCGCTCGTTGCTACCGGTGTACACACCCGTGAAACGGCCGAAATCCTGGTCACCTTGATGAACCAGGGCGTGCGTGTTGGATTGGTGCTTGCCATCCTGTTTGGAGGCCTGGATCTGGTCAAGCTGCTGATCCGCCTCTACCGAGGCAAATCCCCGGTTGTGCTCGTGAATAAATAGCAGGAGAGTAACTATGGATAACCGACTGGACTTGATCGACCGCTACATTGCTGAAGTGGGCAAGGACCTGCCCCGCAAGAACCGCCTCGACATTGAGGCTGAGATCCTGACTGCCATCGAGGATATGCTTGCCGAGCGCAGCCGGAAGAATGGCAAACCGGTTGACGAAGAGATGACCATCGAGGTTCTCAAGGAATACGGCGCTCCCCGAAAGGTGGCTGCCTCATATCACCCCGAACGCTACGTGATCGGACCACGGCTCTACTCGAGTTTCCTGACCGTCGTGCAGGTGATCCTGCCCATTGTGGCAGCCGTTTCACTGGTCAAACTGGGGATCTCGCTTGGCCAGATCAAGTTGACCTTCGAGAATGCCTTCGAAGCCATCTTTCTGGACCTTGCCGAACTCATCGGTACAGCTTTCACTGCCTTGGGAGGAATCATGGTTCTCTTCGCCATCGTTCAATGGGCTTTACCGGAGTTCAAGGAGAAAGATGGCGAATGGGATCCACACAAGCTGCCATCGGTCACGCCGCGCAACCGGATCGATATCGGAGGCACAATCCTGGAGATATTCGGCGCCGGTCTGGGACTCGTGATTTTCAACTTCTTTCCGCAACTGGTCAACATTGGCTACCATGCCAATGGGTCATGGTGGATCGGCTTTATCGCCGTGGAGGCGGATAGCGCCTGGAGTTCCACCATCCTTTCGGAAGCCTTCTTCGGCTACCTGCCTGCCCTGACCATCCTGTGGGTGCTAACCATCCTGCTGGATGCGGCGCTGCTCAGCCGCGGTCGCTGGGAAACCTGGTCGCGCTGGTCGGTATTCGGCGTGAAGGTCGTGACCATCGCCCTGGCAGGCATCATGCTGGCTGGCCCGGCCCTGGTGGAAATCAATGCCGAGGCGCTCATCGCGGCTGGTTTCCCGGATCCCCTGGCTGCCAGGCTGTTGGTCAATTTTGTGCAACAGAGTGCAATCCTGGCCCTCATCATCACGATTATCGCAAGCTTGTTCACGGCGATCCGGCTGCTGATCCGCCTGACCGGCAGGAACCTCCCGTCAACCTTGGAGAAGATCGCCCACGCGTGAATCCTGTGGGAAGCAGGAAAACACCGGCGTTTATGAGCAAGTAGCTAAGGCTCTCTGGGAGTTGCCGTGATTGATGGAAAGATATGGGGGTATGGGACGAGCGAAGCCCGCCCCATACCCCCAATTTCCTTCCGCTTCCGGCGGTTCCCAAGGAACCCTTATCATAACCAATGTTGTACTGGACAAACTTGGTATAATTTGCGCCTGCCATGAAATACCATGTTTGGACCGAAGGCTGCCAGATGAACGTGGCCGATTCCCAGCGCTTGGGGTCGGCCCTGGAGCGCT
>JBFYSM010000175.1:0-4920 GCA_041301605.1 Chloroflexota bacterium
TCTGCCGTGGTGACGCGTTCGATGCCATCCAAAACCTTGCAGGCTGCGATCAGGGCAGCCATGTGTGGGTAATCTACCTCCCCTCGGAAGCCCCGGAAGGTAAGGCCGGGACTCTTGGGGGCATTGTTTACAACGATTGCTTTATCTGCCATGATATTTTCCTTGAATACTTCAATTGTAAAAACTAGACTTCGAGCTTTTTTCGATAGGTGGTGCCTTTCCGCACCATCTTGTAGCCCACGCCTTCGTAAAGGTTGAGGGCGTGGTTTGGGTTCTGGGTATCCACACCCAGGGCGGTTTCGTCGAATCCCAGCTCGCGGAACATCAGGATGCTCTGCACCAACAGCGAACGCGCCAGGCCGAACCGCCGCCAGGGTTTGCGCACACAGATCGGGTCGGTCCAGCCGCGCTTGCGCCCAGCCACAATGGGGTTGTCCGAATCCACGAAGTTGAGCACCATCCCGGCGACTTCATCTCCATCCCAGGCAACTTTCCAAATGCTGGGATCAAAGCCGGGAGAGGAAATCCAGCGCTGGAAAGTATCCTCGGTGCCTTGCACAAAGCCCCAACTCTCGTTGAAGGCTTCCTGCAATGCATCCCAACTCGGATGGACATGCTCCGCGGTCAACGGGCGGACTTCCAGGCCAGGCGGCATGGGCGCTTCCGGTAGCGGGTCATTGATCGGGCGGACCATCTGGTATCCCCAGCGGACCTCCTGGTAGCCATTGGCTTTCAGCAGTGCTGCTGCGCCAACCTGCAGATCGTTGTGGTCAGACTGAAAGAATTTACCCGCATCAGCAGGATGACCGGCAGCGATCTCGCGCATCCGGCGTTCGTTATGCTTGAGGATGGCTGTGCCGATGCCCTTCCGGCGCCATTCGGGTTTGATCCAGCCGAAGGTATGGTAGCCATAGCCAACCTGATCTTCATGGAACCAGGTCACGCGGCCATAGGCGACCGCCTGGCCGTCCACTTCTGCAAAGATCATATCGGTGAAGGGATCGCAGCGTTCCAGGTGGCTGTAGTTATGGGCGATGCTTTCCAGGGTTGCAGTGGTTTCGGTGCCATCGACTTCCCGGCAGGCATTGAAAATATCCAGGATGACCGGGTAATCGGCCTCGCCCCGGAAATGGCGAAAGGTCAGGCCGGGAATCTTGGGAGCATTGTTTGCAACGATTGTTTTGTCTGTCATGATATTCTCCTTGAATACTTCAATTGCAAAAACTAGATTTCGAGCTTTTTTCGATAGGTGGTGTATTTCCGCCCCATCTTGTAGCCCACACCCTCATACAAATTGAGGGCATGGTTCGGATTCTGGGTATCCACGCCGAGGGCGGTTTCATCGAAACCCAGCTCACGGAACATCTGGATGCTCTGCACCAGCAGCGAACGCGCCAGGCCAAGCCGCCGCCAGGGTTTGCGCACGCAGATCGGCTCCGTCCAGCCGCGCTTCCGGCCGGCAACAACGGTGCCATCCAGGTCCACGTAGTTGCGCACCATGCCAGCGACTTCATCTCCATCCCAGGCAACCTTCCAAAGGCTTGGATCGAAGTTCGGGTTTGAAATCCAACGCTGGAAAGTATCCTCGGTGCCGCGCACAAAGCCCCAACTTTCACTGAAGGCTTCCTGCATTGCATCCCAAACGGGACGGGCCTGTTCCGCGGTCGACGGGCGCACTTCCAGGCCAGCCGGCATGGGCGCCTCGGGTAGCGGATCACTCGTCAGGCGGGTCATACTGTATGCCCAGCGAACATCCTGATATCCATTGGCCTTCAATAAATCTGCCAAGCCAACCTGCGAATCATAGTGTGCACTCTGGAAATATTTTTCCGCCTCAGCCGGGTGTTGAGCGGCAATCTCGCGCAGCCGGCGTTCGTTATGCCGCAGGATGGCCGTGCCGAGGCCCTTCCTCCGCCACTCCGGTTTTACATAGCCAAAAGTGAAGTAGCCGTAGCTGCCCTGCGCTTCCTGGAACCAGGTCACGCGGCCATAGGCAACCGCCTGATCATCCACCTCGGCGAAGATCATATCGGTGAAGGGATCGCAGCGTTCCAGGTGCTCGTAGTTATAGGTGACACTCTCCAGGGTGTCAGGCGAAGGGATTTTATCGATTTCCGTGCAGGAGTTGAAAATATCCAGGATGACCGGGTAATCGGACTTGCCCCGGAAGCCGCGGAAGGCCAGCCCGGGAACGGCGGGTGCATCGGGTAATGTGATCGTTTTATCCATTTTGATTCTCCTTTGCATCAGCAGCGACGGGTTCTTCCACATCACCGCTGACCTTGAACTTCAGCCAGACCGGGATGATCGCCAACAGCGACGCGAACGCCGTCAAGTAGAACGGGAACTGCGGGTTGACATTCTCCCACAGCCAGCCGCCGATCATTGGGGCGGGCAGCGAGACCAATCCCAGGCTGGTGCTGAAGAGACCGAAGGCCACGCCGCGCAGGCGCTGCGGTACGGCCTTGCTGATCAATGACTGGTAGGCGGGTGTGACCAGGCCAACCCCGATCCCGGCAATCACCCAGCCCAGCCCGTACAGCCAGGGATCGCTGGCCGGCGGCAGGAGAGCGATCATGCCGATCGAAACGAACATGAACAGGAAACCGGCGGCAATGTTGACGCGTTCGCCGACCTTGTCGGCCAGCCAGCCAGCCGGGATCATGACGGCCATCATCGCGATGCCGAAGATCCCGGACATGATGCCAATCTGCCCGATGGACAGGCTGGCAATATCCTCCATGTAGATCGACATGAAACTGAAGGACATGTTGAAGAAAATGTCGCGCACGCCATCCGTGATCAGGATCCAGGTGAACAAGCCGCCGGAAAGAATCAAACCAACGATGGCGCCCAGGTTGCCTTTCAAGCCGCTGAAGGTCAGCTTCGCTGCTTTGGATTCGGCGCTCCGGGATGCCTCGCGTGCCATCCCGATCCGGATCAGGGTGGCGATGAAGTACAGCCCTCCGGCAACCATCAGCATGCCTTTGAATCCCATTGCTTCCACCAGGAAGCCGCCAACCGGCGGACCAATGACTGACACAACCCCAAACAGGGTCTGGGTGATTCCAAACAACTTGCCACGGTTCTCGGGGGTTGATTTCTCGGCAATGTACGCATCGAAACTGGGCCCGACCAGGGCGCGTGTCATCGCACTCAAGGCGGAGGCCACCAGCACCCACTCCCAGCGATCGGCCAGGATCAGCGGTACATAGACCACAACACCCACTACACCACCGATCGCAATGGCGCGCAATCGCCCCAGCGAGTCGGAGACCCAGCCCCCCAGGATCTGCAAAGCCAGCGGGATGATCTGTGACAGGGTGTAGAACAGGCCAATGTTGGCGATGGTGGCGCCCAGGTCTTTCAGGTAAAGCGCCTCCAGCGGACCGTACATGTTGCCGCCCAGGTTGGCCAGGATCATGGCGAACATGAAAAGTAACAATAGCGGCGTTAGCAGGCGGGCTTTCTTCTTCGGTGGATTGGTTGGTGGTGTCGTTTCTATTGTCATTATTCAACTCTCTTCTTATATTGTCCAAGCCTGTTGACGGTCTGGAAGCCAACCGATTCATACAGCCGGATGGCAGGCAGGTTGTCATCGCCCGTGCAGACGATGGCCTGCCGCATGCCGTGCTCTTTCAAACGCCGCAGAGCCTCCAGCATGACCGCCTTCCCCAGCCCCTTGCGCTGGAAGTCCGGGTGCGTGCCGACCGGCTCGAACAAGCCAACCCGGTTGACTGCATCCAGCCAGATGATGCAGAAGGCGCCGATATCGCCGTTCGGGTCAACCGCAATCACATCCCGGTCCGGATCGTAGACCGGCGATTGCATGAAGCGGGTGAAGCGCTCCACATATCGTTCAAAAGGAGCCGTGCTGTCGAACGCTCCATACTGGGCTTTGGCACGCGCTTCCACTTCAGCCACCCCGCGGCAGGAACGGACCGTGAAACCATCCGGCAGGGTCATATCCGGGATGGGAATGGATAGGTCACGGATCATATAAACAGCTTCATGGCAGCGCACGAACCCCTGACCGCGCAGCCAGCCATCCAGCACATGGTCGTTTGCCAAAACCCACTGGATGCTGATGTTCTCTTCCCCGGCTTCCCTGGCTGACTTGGTGATTTTCTCTACAGCCCAGGCGTACATTTGGCTTGCCAGTTCGGTGCCGCGCAAATCCGGGCGGATATAGACATCGAAAGTTTCCGGCAGAGAGAGCAGGGACCAGCCGAGCAGTTCCCCTGCGCGTTCGGGATCATCCCACAGGTAGATGCTGTTCCAGTGGTCGCCAGAAAGCGGCGGGTAGAACAACCACCAGTTGAGGTCGCCCACATGAACGTAGTATGTGCCATTGGCTGCCCGGCGACCCGCTGCCAGCAGGTTGCGCAGGGCATCCAGGTCGCGCTCATCCTTATACAATCTGGGCATCAAGTTCATCTTTCATTCCATCTCGCGCAGATTACGCATTATTCCTGAGCCAATCCTCTTTCAGGATGCCCATGTAGATCACATCCCAGCGGCGGCCCTCCCGCAGGAGCATGCCGCGCTGCCGGCCTTCGAGGACAAAGCCGGCTTTTTCATAGGAACGCATGCCGCGCGGGTTGTACTCGAAAACATCCAGCGTGACGTGGTGCAGGTTCAATTCCGTGAAGGCATAACGCAGGATGACTTTCATGGCGTCGGTGCCGTAGCCCTTGCCCCAGTACTCCCGGTCACCCAGGCCGATGCCTACAAAGCAATCGCCATGCGTCCAGCGGATGCCATCCAGGCCGATCTCGCCGATGATCCGGTCATCCGCCAGGGTGCGGATGGCAAAGAGATAGGAGTTGTCGTTTTCAGCCTGCTTCTCGAACCCTTTCTGGGAATTCTTGATGGAATAACGGCAAGCCGGATCCCAGTCGAGCAGGCGCGAGTATTCGC
>JBFYSM010000180.1:0-10850 GCA_041301605.1 Chloroflexota bacterium
GGGGGATACAGGCACAATCTCCCGCTTGACCTTTGGCGTTTTATCATGCACAAAGATCAGGTCGATATCTGTCGCACCGCCCAGCAGGGGATCACCGGTCAGTACCGAACCGGTCAGGTAAATTGCAACGATGGATTTATCATTGCGGGTTACCTGGATGATATGCTCTTTGGCAATACGGATCAGGGCATCGGAGGTAATGGGCATGGGCTTCTCCTATGATGGATGCAGATGGATGATCGCGCGGATGCGGCTCTCGATCAGTTTGAGATGCTCCGGCTGGCGGACGAAGTCCAATGGGTTGGTGTCGATGATCAAGATGGGGGTCCCATCATATGGCTTGGAGAAGAATTCATCGTATGCCTGCCGTAGTTCCTCGATGTACGCCCGTTCCATCATGCGCTCGTAGGGGCGGTCGCGCATGGCGATGCGCTGCATCAATACATCGATATCAGCCCGCAGGTAGACCAACAGGTTGGGCATCGGGATCTTTTCGGCCAGCGCTTCGTGCACTCGATGGTACATTTCGAGCTCATCACCGTGCAGGTTGATGCCGGCAAAGAGTGCGTCCTTGGCGAAGGTGTAATCCGAGAGCAGGGATTTCCCCTGGCTTAAGATTTCCGGTACGCTCCGGCGCTGCTGGTGGTAGCGGCTGAGCAGGAAGAAGGTCTGGGTCTGGAAGGCGTAGCGTTCCCGGTCGGCATAGAAATCCGAGAGGAAGGGGTTCTCCTCGAAGACCTCGAGCAGCAGATCAGCGTTGAAGGCCGGCTGCAGCAGGCGGGCCAGGGTGGTTTTGCCTACACCGATGACACCTTCTATGGCAATGTACATGGGGATTTCCTCCGGGCGGATGTTGCGTCAAGGATACCATAAACTGAGGAACGGAGGAATGAAAGGGAATGGATTGCTGTGCTATACTGATGCCATTCATCCTTGCGAATGGTTCATCCACTACCCAACCAGGTTTTTTCAAAGGGATGCCGGGCAATCCAAATCCTGGCTGAACAACAACCTTCGCAAGGGTTGGCCGAGTTTTCTCCCAACAAGGAGTGCAAACATGAAAAGCAACCGTTCGTATCTCCGCAAGGCCCTGCTGGTAACCCTGACCCTGTTCTTTGGCTTGCAGTCCTTCCGGGTATTCCTGCCAGAAGTATCCTGGTACCTGGGCGAGCAGCTCTCGGCTGAAATGAAGGCCTTGTTCGCCCTGGGCGTTTTCCTGACGGCCCTGCTGATGCCGTTGATCCGTAAACTGCTCGGCGAGCGCGGGATGCTGCTGCTGACCGCCGGCGGCATGGCGTTGACCTACCTGGGTTTCCAGTTCGCAGACTCGGCGCTGGCCTACCTGATCCTGGCCACGATCGGCATTGTGATGTGGGGCTGGTTCGTGCCCTTCTGGCTGACTTCCCCGCGCAACCGGATGGATGGGAAAGCCATCCCGGTGCTGGCAGTTGGCCTCCCGCTGGCATTCCTGTTGGATACCGTCTTGCGGGCCCTGCTATTGGGCTATGACCTGGGCTGGCGGCACGATTGGATTTCCCTGCTCATCAGCACACTGGCTGTGCTTGGAACCCTGGTTCTGCTCTGGTTCGAGGTGCGGGATTGGCTTGGGGATGCAGCCCCACAGGAACCGGGCTGGGGGGGAGCCTTGCCATTCCTCGGCCTGGGCCCTTTCCTGTTCCTCGCCATGTCGACAGCGCATAATACGGCCGCTTTCACCCTGGCCAGCGGGATGGATGACCTGCGCGGGGCTGAAATGACCATCCTGTTCGCCGCATTGGGCGCCGTGTCCTGTGTCATTGCGGCAAGTATGTCGGCAACCCGCCGCTGGCTGGCCGCCCTGGTCAATGGCGTGATCTTGGTAGCATCCCTGGCCTGGATTTTTATCAACATCGGGAGCGCCTGGTTGCTGGCCGTGGCCGCCTGGCCGGTTGCAGCAGTGACCTTGTGGGCCGCGCTGGGCTTCCTGTTATCCGGCATCGCCCGCAGGATTGGATCGATGTTCGGTTCGTGGCGCATCACGCTGGCCAACTTCCTGGCCTTGCTGCTGATGCTGGCCATCCTGTTCATGGTGATGCAGTTCAAGCTGGATTGGATATCGATCGTGGCCGGTATCCTGCTCGCCCTGACTTCGATTTGGGCAACCGGCTTTGGCAGGCAGGATGCCCGGTTCACCAATCCTTTCCCACAGAAGCTGGTTTCCATCCCGGCCGCGCTTGGCTTGTTGGTCATTCTTGTCTGGGCAATGCTGTTGAAGCCCGTATCGGCTGTTTCGGTTGGTTCGCCTGGAGCACCTCTGCGGGTGATGACCTACAACATCCACCAGGGCATCAACGCCAATCTGATGGTCGACCTGGAATCCATCGCCGATGCCATTGCCAGCGAGAATCCGGATGTGGTCGCTTTGAACGAGGTCAACCGGGCGCGGGCGACCAACGGCTTCCTGGATGTGCTGCCCTACCTCAGCCGCCGCCTGGATATGCCGTATGTTTTTGGGGCTAACTATCAAGATGGGCAGTATGGGAATGCCATCCTGTCCCGTTATCCGATCCTGGACTGGGAGAACACCCACTATGTCAACAATACCACCGAAATCCGCGGCGCTTTGCGTGTCGTGATCCAGTCACCGGATGGTGAGGTGACTTTCTATTCCACCCATCTCGACCACATCAGCGGCGAGGACAATGCCCGCCTGGAGCAGGTGACCGAACTGCTGGCGCTCTGGGGTGGAGCGGGCCGCACGATCATCCTGGGTGACCTGAATGCCGTTCCCGATACCCCTGAGATTTCCGCCCTCTATGCTGCCGGGTTCGTGGATGCGCTGCTTGTCACCGGCAATCAGGATGCCTTCACCTTTTGGGATCCGATCCCCACGCCCGGCCGCCGGATCGACTATATCTTCCTCACGCCGGATATGAGCGTTGGGAATGCCTGGGTTCCCCAGACGCGCGCATCCGATCATTTGCCGGTGGTGGCGGAGATCAATCCATAGTTCAAGAAGAAAATCCAACATGACTCACCCCGAATTTAATCTTCGGGGTGAGTTTTTTGTTGCAGGCTAAGTTTTTATTTTCGAAAGGCGCACCGTTGGTCGAGTAGGCGGTGGTTTTCCGCCGTACACTTGCACCGCACTGCGTTCCCTGGCACCGCCCGCCAGGGCAGGTGTGGTGCAGTGCAGGTGTCGAGACCAACAGGTAGGAAATACGCCCCAATTGTGGTCTCGATACGCTCTTCGCTACCGCTCAGAGCTACTCGACCACCATTTGATTAGTATTCACTTCTTCAACCTGTCCATGAACTGCTTGCGGAACTTGGACACCTTCGGGGCAACCACTGCCATGCAGTAGGGCTGGAAGGGATTGTTGGCGAAGTATTCCTGGTGGTAATCTTCGGCAATGTATAACTTCTCGAATTTGGTTACTTCGGTAACGATGGGGTCATCCCATATCCCTGCTGCGCCGATTTCTTTTATCACCTGTTCCGCAATGGCTTTCTGCTCGTCATCGTGGTAGAAGATGGCCGAACGGTACTGCGTGCCCACATCCGCTCCCTGGCGATTGGGTGTGGTCGGGTTGTGAATGGCAAAGAAGACCCTCAGCAGATCGTGGTAGGAGATGACCTGCGGGTCGAACGTGACCTGCACCACCTCAGCGTGACCGGTATATCCATCGCAGACCTGGTGATAGGTGGGATTCGGGATACGCCCACCCGCATAACCGGATTCGACCGATTCCACCCCTTTGAGTTCATCGAAAACCGCTTCGAGGCACCAGAAGCAGCCTCCGGCCAATGTTGCTACCTGTAAAGGGTTACCCATAAAACCTCCAAACAAATCATCGTCCCGAAGGTTTGTAACAACCAGCCGTGTTACACGGTAAAACCTTCGGGACGTTTAGGAACGAATTACGCAACCGGTTCGGGTTCCGGTGGTTTCTCTTTCTTGCGGCTCCTGGTACGCTTGAGCAGGATCTCGCCATCCTCGCCCACATCCACCTTGACCGAGTCGCCATCGTTGAACTTGCCGCCCAGCAGGGAGTCCGAGAGCGGGTCTTCCACCTTCTGCTGGATGATGCGCCGGAGCGGACGGGCGCCCAGTTCCGGGTCGTAGCCCTGCTCAGCCAGGGAGTCGAGCGCGGCCGGTGTGGCACTGAGCTGGATATTGTGTTCCACCAGCCGTTCGCCTACCTTGTCGAGTTCCAGCGAGACGATCTGCTGGATATCCTGCTTGTTGAGCGAGCGGAAGATGACCACTGCATCCAGGCGGTTGAGAAATTCCGGCCGGAAGGATTTCTTGAGCGTATCGGTCAGTTTCTTGCGCATCTCTTCATAGGATGTCTGCTCTTCGACCTTTTCATCGCGCTTGAGTTGGAAACCCAGCGAGGTCTGGCGCTTGATGACCTCCGCCCCGATGTTGGAAGTCATCACGATGATGGCGTTGCGGAAATCAACCTTGCGGCCGCGCGCATCGCTGAGATGGCCTTCCTCCATGATCTGTAGCAGCATGTTGTGGACTTCGGGGTGGGCCTTCTCGACCTCATCGAAAACCACGATCGAGTACGGTCGGCGGCGCAAGGCTTCGGTCAACTGGCCGGCATCGTCATAGCCGATGTAACCGGGTGGAGCGCCCACCAGCCGCGATGCGGTGTGGCGTTCCATGAACTCGGACATATCCAACTGGATGGCGGCGTCTTCGCTGCCGAACATGAAGCGGGCCAGGGCCTTGGTCAGCTCGGTCTTGCCGACGCCGGTTGGGCCGAGGAACATGAACGAGCCGATTGGCCGGCGCGGATCCTTCAGCCCGGAACGCGCCCGGCGGACAGCCTTCGAGATGGTCTGGATGGCCTCCTCCTGGCCGATGATGGATTTCCCTAATTCCTTTTCCATTTCGAGCAGGCGGGCAGATTCCTCCTGCGCCAGTTGCATGACCGGCACGCCGGTCCACATGGCCACCACTTCAGCAATGTCATTGGCCGAGACAACCGGGCTGGTGGCCCGGTCCCAACCGGTGCGCATGCGCTCGATCCGGGCTTCCAGGCTGGTCACCTGCTCCTGCCACTGGCGAACTTCCTCTGCTGTCCCTTCTTCCTGGGCCAGGTTCTGGCTCTTGCGCGCCTGGCGCAACTGGGTGTACAGGTCTTTGGCCTCTTTGGCGGCCGGGGATTTATACATGCGGACGCGCGAGGAGGCTTCATCGATCAGGTCGATCGACTTGTCCGGCTGGAAACGCTCGGTTACGTAGCGGGATGAGAGCTGGGTTGCCGTTTCGAGGGCTTCATCCGAGATGACCAGGTGGTGGTGATCCTCGTACATCTTGCGGACGCCCCGCAGGATCTCGATGGTTTCTTCCACCGAGGGTTCATCCACGATGATGGGCTGGAAGCGGCGTTCGAGAGCCGCATCGGATTCGATGTGCTTGCGGTATTCGTTCAGCGTAGTGGCGCCGATGACCTGCAACTCGCCGCGCGAAAGCGCCGGTTTGAGGATGTTGGCGGCATCCACCGAGGAGCCGGCCGCACCGGCGCCAACCAGCATGTGGACTTCGTCGATGAACAGGATCGAGCCGGATTGTTTCAGCTCATCGATCACGCGCTTGAGCCTTTCCTCGAACTGGCCGCGGTACATCGTCCCGGCCACCAGCGAGCCAACATCCAGTTGCAGGACGCGCTTGTTCATCAAGGGGGCGGGCACATCTCCCTCGGTGATGCGTTGGGCCAGCCCTTCGACGATGGCGGTCTTGCCGACACCGGGTTCGCCGATCAGGGCCGGGTTGTTCTTGGTGCGGCGGGCCAGGATCTGGATGACGCGCTCGATCTCCATCTGGCGGCCAATGACCGGGTCGAGCTTACTTTCATCGGCCAGGGCGGTCAGATCCACGGCCAGTTGATCGGAAAGGGGTGTTTTGGGGCCGGAGGTGGCCTGTTTCTGGGGTTTTTCACCGCCGGCCGGGGCGGCTGCCGTTGACCCTTCCTTCAACACCCGGCTTGTCTGGCGGCGGATCTGTTCGGGGGTCACGCCCAGTTTGCTGAGCACCTCCAGGGCAGTGCCTTCGGTGCGCACCAGGCCGAGCAGGATGTGCTCGGTGCCAACGTAATGGTGGCCCAGGCGGCGGGCCTCGTCGATGGCGTTTTCCAGAACCAGCTGGGTATCGGGAGCCAGCTCCAGTTTTCTGGAAGGAGTTCCGCCGCCGGGAGCCAGGCGCCGGACCATCTCGCGCACCCGTTCGGTCTCCAGGCCAAGTTCGCGCAGGACGCGCCCGGCCACACCACCGTCTTCTTCCATCAAGCCCAGCAGCAGGTGTTCGGTGCCGATCACTTCGCGGCGGGCGCGCTCCGCTTCCTGGTGGGCCAGGCTCAGCACCCGGCGTGCCCGTTGTGTAAATCTTTCCATGCCAGCCATAAGGGTTTCTCCGTATAAACAACCTTGCGAAGGTTGCTTTCCTGCCAATTGACAGGCTGCAACCCATATCGTGGTTGAGACGATGTTCAGGTTGTACCTGAACCTTCGCAAGGGTAGGTATCAATTGGATAAGAAGTATCTGGTTTGATTGTACCAAAAAGCCGGGGGAAACTTTGTATGAGGAAGATTAGAGTTTGTACTAAAGCAAGAAGCAAAAAACAAAACTAACCATCTGACAGTTCGCTTCAAGAGTACTTTGGTGGTCGAGTAGGCGGTGTTTTTCCGCCGTATCGAGACCACCAGTATTCAAAAAACGATCATAATGTGGTCTCGATACGCCCCTCAAAGAACATTCGGGGCTACTTGACCACCTCTTGAATCAAATGGTTATGTTCTACCTATTATCCCCGTCACCCTTGATCTTGCCGCGCTCCAGGCGGTCGTAGAGTTTGTGGATGTTGTACTCGGCCACCTCATCCAGCGAGAGACCCAGCTCGGTGCAGACCTGGGCAATGTACCACAGCACATCCCCCAGCTCGGACTTGAGCGCCTCTCGCTCGGCCTCGCCGATGACGCCGCCCTTGTCGCGGAAGATCTTCTTGACCTTGCCCGCCACCTCCCCGGCCTCGTTGACCAGCCCCAGGGCCGGGTAGATGACCGGGTGCCCGATGGCGGGGTATTTGGCGGTCTTGCGGGATTTGGTCTGGTAATCGTTGAAGTTCATTCCGAGATTTCCTTCACCATCTCTTTCCAGAACCCGTCGCGCTCGCCCGGCACGAAGGGGATGTAGAGCGTGATGCGGTTGGCGATCCCGGCGTAACGTTCCTGGATGGCCTGCGCCAGGTCGGCGGCCGGGGCGGTCACGCAGAAGGCCGCCAGGATCTCATCCGTCACCAGGCCGAACATCTCGCCCCACTCGCCTTTCGCCGCGTGTGCGGATAATTTCTCGGCCACCTCCTCCCAGCCATGCAGGGCCATCACCGGGCGGTACGAAGGCGTGGATGCATAGAAGGCCACCTGGGCGCGGGCGAAGTTCTGCTCCTCCGGTGTGCCGGCCGCGAAAGCCGTAACCGAAATCACCGTCTTTTGCTTTTCGCCGTTCGTTTTCGCCTCCCCTTCGGCAATGGCGGGCAATACCACCTCTTCCAGGTAGCGCGGGCTGTTGAGCGGGTGTACCAGGAAGCCGTCGCACAACTCCCCGGCCAGTTTCGCCAGCCCGGTATTGACCCCCGCCAGGTAAATGGGGATGGCCGGCTCCCCTCTCCCGCTATCGGGAGAGGGGCTGGGGGTGAGGGCTAACGGTCCCGGGTTGAAGAACGGCGACATCAGGCTCAGCCGGTAATACTCGCCTCGGAAGTTCAGTTTGCTATTATTTTGCCAGCAATCCCAGAAGGCCCGGATGGCCTCGATCTGCTCGCGCATCTTCTTCACCGGCGACTCGGGCCAGGGCATCCCGAATCGCCGTTCGATGTGGGCCTTGACCTGCGTCCCCAACCCCAGGATGAAACGCCCGCCGGACTGCGCCGCCAGGTCCCATGCGGTGTAGGCCAGGTTGGCCGGGCTGCGGGCGAACGAGACCGCGATGGCGGTCCCCATCTGCATGGTCTGGGTATGTTCAGCGATCAAGGCCTGCGGCAGGAAGGGGTCGTGCTGGGTCTCGGTGCTCCACAGGGCGGCGAAGCCCATTTCCTCGGCAGCGCGGGCGATCTCCGGGACGTGCTTGAGATGGATGGGGGGCAGGGCGGCATCCAGGTGCATGTTTCCTCCACAAAGATAACAGTAGGGGCACAGCGCCGCTGTGCCCCTACGATTTATTTATTCCTCCAACAAATACGCCACCAGCCATTTGGTCGTGGCGGCCAGCGCCTCAGTATGCGTGCGCTCGTAGTTGTGCGAGGCATCCACGCCCGGACCGATCAGCGCCACGGCCACATCCCCGCCGCTGCGCCAGAAGGCCTCCCCGTCCGAGCCGTAGTAGGGGTAGATGTCGGTCTTGAAGGGGATGTTGTGCTTCTCGGCGATCTCGCGCAGTTTCTGGCTCAACCCGTGGTGATAAGGTCCGCCCGAATCCTTCAGGCAGATGGTGGCATGGAACTCATCCGATTCCTGGCCCTCGCCGACGGCGGCCATATCCACTGCGATCAACTCATGGACATCATCGGGTATCCCCGCCGCCGCGCCGTGTCCCACCTCCTCGTAGTTGCTGATGTGCAGGTAGGTGGTCTGCTCGGGCTGCAGGCCGGCCTCCGTCAGGGCTTTGACGGCCGCCAGGATGCAGGCCACCGCCGACTTGTCGTCCAGGTGGCGGGAGCGGATGAAGCCGTTGGTCATTTCCAGGCGCGGGTCGAAGGCCACGAAATCGCCGACCCGGATGCCCAGGTCCTCGGTCTCATCGGCGAAGGCCACCTTCGCATCCAGGCGCACCTCCATGTTGTCATCGTCGCGCTTGATCTCGGCCACCTCGGTCCCGTGAACGTGGGTGGAGGCCTTGGTCAGCAGGAGCGAGCCGCGCACCTTTTTGCCCTTCGAGGCGAAGACCCAACAGCCCTCGCCCTCGACCGTGTTCCAGGCGAAACCGCCCACCTTGGTCAGCTTCAGGCGGCCATCCGATTTGATCTCCTTGACCATCGCCCCGAGCGTGTCCACGTGGGCGGTCAGGGCGCGCGGGGCGTTGTCGTGCCTGCCCTGCCAGCGGGCCACCAGCGCTCCCTTGCGGGTGCGGGAGAGTTCCACGGCGCGCAGGGCTTTCAGGTTTTCTTCGGTCAGGGAGATGGCCGCCTCGCAGTAGCCGGTGGGCGAGGGGGTGTTGAGCAGGCGGCCCAGGAAGTCGAGCAGGTATTGGGTATCGATGGGGGGGAGGGTAGGCATACTATTTTCCAAAAAGGGATTCGATTAGATTATCTCGTTCAATCTTTAAATGCTCAGCAATGTCTTTTAGGATAGCGTTCAATGTTCCTATCCGTAGCGGCTTGTGATTTGGGATCGTAATGTGGTGCTAGCCGTTCTTTTGAGTTGTCAGGCGCATGTGGCTTCCCGTTTGACGGGAGATCTCATACCCGTACCGTTTGAGCGCTCTGGCAAGTTCTTCACCGCTGATATCGCGGGGAGTTCTCATACTGCCACCACCTCTTCTTTGACAACATGGAGACGGATCAAACGAGGATGTTGACCTTCTTCAAAGTGACAGCGAACCGCATCTTGGACAGCTTCTTTCAGTTCATCCCAGGTATCTGCTTCGGTAAAGATGGAGTATCCCAATGCGCGAGCGATGTAACCGCCCTCGGGGGATTCTTCGACCAGAAAGATGATTTCGTTCATTTCGCTCTCCTTGCCTTCCCAAGTGTATCAGGAAATGGAAAGATTTTCGAACGCGCCAATCTTCTCCCGCCATTCATCCGGGATGGGGATGGTGCGGCGTTCCCGGTAATCGAAAGCCACCAGCACCGCCGAGCCGGTGGCCAGTTCCTGGCCTGTGCCCGCATCGATCAGGGCGTATTCGGAGAGCATGCTCTTGTTCCCGATCCGTGAGACGCGCATACCGATCTTCACATCCATCCCGAAATGGACCGGGGCCAGGAAGGTCACTTTCACTTCGGCCAGGATGATGCCCATTTCCATGAAGGATTGGTCGTTTGCAAACAACCCCAGGTGAATAAAATAGCGGACGCGGGTCTGCTCGAAATAGGTCAGGAACTTGGCGTTGTTGAGGTGGCCCTGCGGGTCAAGGTCTCCGTAGCGAACTTCGATGGGATGGTGGAAATGAAAGCCGGGCATGCAAAAATTATAGCATGTCCGGCGCGAAAATCGCAGAATTGAACAGGATGTACAGGATGGGCAGGATAAAACCGGGAAAATGGCAGATGGATTCGCATTACAATGTGCGCATGTCCTTGCATACCATCTACCTCGCTCTGGGCACCAACCTCGGCGAACGGCTTGCCAACCTGCGCGCCGCCCTGGATGCCCTGCCTCCGTCCATCATCATCCGTCATCTGTCGCCGGTTTACGAGACCCCGCCCTGGGGCGTCACCGACCAGCCGGCCTTCCTCAACATGGCCGTCCAGGCCGGAACGGATCTGGAGCCGCTGCCCCTGCTGGCTTACCTGAAGCAGATCGAGGTCGAATTGGGGCGCACACCGTCTGTGCGCTGGGGGCCGCGCCTGATCGATATCGACATTCTGTTCTACGATGACATCATCCTCAACCTGCCCGAAGTAACCATCCCCCACCCGCGCCTGCACGAGCGCGCCTTCGTGCTGGTGCCCCTGGCGGATATTGCCTCGGACCTGTGCCATCCCCTGCTGGGGAAAACCGTCAATGCCCTGCGGGAATTGATAAGGGAAGAAGGGATCGTTCGATATGGAACCCCATTTGATTGACAGCTTGCAAGCCGAACCCGCCCTGGCCTGGAAAATGGCCGTCAGCGTGTCCGGTGCGGACCCGGCATCTGCTCCCGC
>JBFYSM010000212.1:0-6942 GCA_041301605.1 Chloroflexota bacterium
TAATGGCGCAGACAGCCATGTTGACCTTGTCAAAGACCGGTGAAAGGAACATGGAAAACATGTTGTCGATCCTCAACAAGGTTATGTACAACAACATCCAGCGCATCCGGGAAGATAAGAACATGACCATGGCCATCCTGCAGTATAAGAACCGGGAAGTTTCCATGGTTGGTCAGCATGAGTCAGTTCTGCTCTGTCGCAAGGATGGAATCGTCCAGTCAGTGGATACAATGGATCTCGGTTTGCCGATTGGTCTCCAGGAAGATATAGATGGCTTTATCATGACTTCCCATCTCAGGCTTGAACCGGGGGATGTCATGATCCTATATACAGATGGCATTACAGAGTCGGTCAACCTGCAAAACGAGCTATTCGGTTTGGATGGTCTTGTCGCCAGCTTGAAGCGTTGTTACCAGTTGACAGCGGAAGAGATCAAAGAACATATCCTGGCGGAAATGTTTGCCCACATTGGAGAAGCTCATATCTATGATGATATCGCGATGCTTGTTCTCAAGCAGAAGTAGGGGTTTCCCTGAAGTCTTGGAAAACAAGGCGTTCATAAGGAGAAATGAACATGGCAGTTCAAGAATTTAAGGGCAATGATTACCTGGTTGAATACGATGAAAACACCCATACAGTAACTTTTCAGGGCATCATGCGTTTGAAGACATCGAATGATTATGCGCCGCTGAGTGAGTTGCTCCACGCAGTGTATGATATTGCCTGTAAAACCAAACTTGTTCTTACTCTGGATTTCCGGCAATTGAAATTCATCAATAGCTCTGGCATCCATGCGCTTTCCAGATTCGTGATCGATATACGCACGGAAAACCGATCTGGAATACATGTACTTGGCAATCCGGATATCCACTGGCAGTATAGATCGTTGAAGAACCTTTCGAAACTATGGCCCAAGGTTCAGGTGGATATCGGGTAGAACAGGTCCTGCGAGAAAAATCAAAAGACTGGGCTGCTGAATGCCCAGTCTTTTGATTTTCCCTGAAGCCATTTGTGTTATTTTTCAACCAGGATGAATATCCCGGTAAAGTTAACCACCGCCTCGATGCGGTTATAGCTCTTGAAAGTCCTTACTCCAATAATCACCTTTCTCTCTTCATCGTATCTGTATGCATCCCCCTGACCGGTCACTATTGTTGCAGGCGGGATTTCGAACCATGTTTCCGTCTCGGTATCCCAATAAAGTATTGTATAGCTGAGAGTCTCATCAGGAATTACAAAACTGATGCGGAGCCACCCGGGTAAAACCTCCAGGAGTTTGTTCTGTTGCAAGATTTCCGAGCGAAACCCGGATGCATAGCTGAAGCGGCTTGGGAGTTTTTCGGGCAGGTTGGATTCGACAAGCTGGTACAGCCGGGCTATATTCCCCGGCATACAACTCGTGACGATACCATCGCCTGTGGTTCTTAGCGTAATAACGATCCCTTTTTCTGTTTCCGAGCAGGCCAGATCGGTCGAAACGCCGGAACGAACCTTGACCCAGCGATATTCTTTGGCAACGCTCCACGGGTGCAGGAACTCGTCAGATTTGGGGATCACTGTAATGGTTACGGTTGCTATATTGGATTGGGATTTCCCATCATAGATCGAGTAAGTGAAAGTATCCTTGCCGGCGAAATTCAGGTATGGTGTATAAGTGAATGCGCCGTTGGAGTTCAGGGCCAGTTCACCGTTGGTGGGTTTTTCAACCAGCGATACAACGAAATCTGTAACGATATTATCGATATCGTAGTCATTATTCAGAACACTGTCATTTACCGATTCATTGACCGCTGTGCTGTAGTTGTCATCCACGGCGACGGGGCGATCGTTGACCGGCGTGACGGTAATCGTGAATATATGGATGGAACTGGTGTTGATGCCGCCACTGGATGTGCCGCCGTTGTCTGTCAAGGAAACGCGCGCAGTGGTCGATCCGTTCTTGTTCGGGGCCAGGCAGAATGTCAGCGTGCCGTTCTGATCCAGGGCAGGTTTGGTTGAAAACAAACCTGGGTTGCTGACGGTTATATTCCATGTAAGCATTTGAAGGGATTCGTTCGGAGGGCCAGCCGATATGGCTGTCGCCCATGATGTCTGGGTATAGCAGCCTTGATCTTCCGCCACAACCACATCGCCGGCATCCAGGAAAGATGGCTCATCGTTAACCTCTCCAACCGTAATGGTGAAACTCTTCGATTGTGACATATTGTTATCAAGAGGATGGGGAGGAACCGAATTGCCATTATCCAGGACCCGCGCCGTAAATGCACAAGTGCCATTGGCGTCTTTCAAAGGAGTGTAGGTAAGGGTGCCATTGCTGGTGATCGACGGGCCTTCTGACAATAGGTTTGCACAGGTTGTATTTACGATTACATATTGCAGTACTTGCTGTGCACTGTCCTCGTCATCAGGGCCAGCGTCATAGGTTGCCCATAGTGAAATGGTTTGTTTGCTGGCGTCTTCGTTCACTGCGGGTGGGTTGGATGCCAGGAAGGATGGCGGGTCGTTGACCGGCGTTATCGTGAAATTAACATAGGCATAGCCATCCGAGCTCTTTGGATCAGGCACACCGTTTGTTGTGCCGTCATCTCTCACATTGTATTGGAAACTTGCCGGGCCATTATAGTTGGGATATGGTGTAAAGATCACCGCCTGGCCAACCGAGTCGATAGTAACAAATCCACCCGTTTGGGAGATTACATTTGTGACAATCAAACCCTGGCTGGCCTCATTTTCATTGCCTTTGCTGTCGTTGGCAGTCAACAGGTTAAAGGGGATTACGTAAACTACATCTTCAGGATTGTTCGGGATGATGTCATTGAATACAACTGGGGGATCGTTTATATTACCCACAACGATGGTGAATTGTTTATTGGCGCTGAGATCGATCCCGCCATAAGCCGTCCCGCCGGTATCCTGTACCTGGACCTGGAAGGTGCAACTGCCGTTTTGATTGGGCGCAGGAGTATAGTTGAGCGTTCCATCGGTGGTTACAGTTGGACCCGCCAACAGCAAAGTATTGCAGGTGCCGCCCAGATTCGAAACAAGATATGCATTTACGGTTTGTGTAAGGTCTTCATCGTCGGGTCCGGCATCGAAAGTGGCCCAGTTGGCGACCGATTGCGGGCTGGAATCCTCGTTTATGGTGGGAGGTTCGCTTGCTGTGAAGTTCGGCGCATCATTGACACTGTTGATGGTGAGGGTGAAAAGGTGAACTGGACCGGTATCATCACCGCCATTGATTATTCCGCCATTATCCTGTACCTGAACCTGGAAATTGCAACTCCCATTCTTGTTGGGCGCCGGTGTAAACGTCAGGGTGCCATTATTGGCAACGGAAAGCCCAACTGATAATAAAGTCCCGCATGTGCTGTTCGAGACGGTATACGCCAATACTTGTTGGGAAGCCTCGTTGGGGCCGGGATTGAAATTCGTCACCCAGCCAATGACAGATTGTGCGCCGCTATCTTCATTGGCAATGGGATTCGATGCCGTGAAATCCGGTTCATCGTTGACAGGCGTTACAGTGAGCACGAACGTATCATCGATAATGCCACCATTTGGATCTTGTACTTTCACAGTGATGGTTGTCGTTCCATATTTGTTTGCAGCGGGTGTTACTTTGATGGTGCGGTTGGTTCCGCTGCCACCCAGCGTGATTTTTCCATCCGGAACAAGCATCGTATTAGAGGATGTAGCCGTAACCGTCAACAATATCGCCGGGGTTTCGATATCGCCAATGGTGAAGGGAATATCCGCCGTAGCGAAATCCTCATTGGTGACTTGGTCGGATATATTACTGATGGTCGGCTGTGTGTTTACAGTTAAGATAAATGTATCGCTTGCGGTAGCATTATCCGCATCCTCGACCGTTACGGTGATGGTAGTCGTTCCGGTTTGGTTGGGCTCAGGGGTGATATTGATGGTTCGATTTGTGCCACTGCCTCCCAGGATGATGTTGGCATCGGGTACCAATGTTACATTCGAGGATGTCGCGGTAACGACCAGGCTGGGTGCCGGAGTTTCCACGTCCCCGATTGTGAAAGCAATATTGCTGGTTGCTGTATTTGCCTGAGTCAACTGATTGGGTATATTGCTGATAGTGGGAAGATCATTGACCGAGGAGACTGTGATGGTGAAAGTGTAGGTCGGGCTGGTGTCTATCCCCCCGTAGGCAGTTCCACCATTATCCCGCACCTGGGCATCGAACGTACATGTTCCAAACTGATCCTTGGCGGGTGTATATGTCAGAGTTCCGGTGGCATCCACTTGCGGACCGGAAGAGATGAGCGTATTGCAGGTGCTGTTCGAGATGATATAGGCAAGGACGGATTGCCCGGATTCATTCGGGCCGGGATCGAAATTCGTTGCCCAATTTGAAACCACTTGCGGCCCGGCATCTTCATCCACGGTGGGGGGATTGGAAGCGGTGAAGTTGGGTTGATCGTTGACCTGGTTGACCGTAATGGTATATGTGTGAATGGGGCCGGTGTCATCGCCGCCATTGGCTGTACCCCCATTGTCCTGTACCAGGATATCAAAGGTGCAGGTGCCGTATTGTTCTGGGGTTGGTGTGTAGGTCAGCGTACCACTTGTATCGACGGATGGATCTGCTGTCAGTAACGCACCACCGCAGGAACTGTTCGAGATGATGTAAGCACTGACCGCCTGGGTAACATCCTCGTTCGATGGCCCGGCGTCGAAGGTGGCCCAGTTGGCTACAGATTGCAAGCCGGAATCCTCGTTGACAGCAGGCGGGTTGGCGGCCGTGAAATCTGGCTCATCGTTAATGCAGGTGATGTTGAGTGTGACTGTGGCAATATTGGAATTGGCAAGGCCGTCACTGGCGTGGTATGTAAATGTGTCCGTACCGCAAAAATTGGGGTTTGGTTGGTATCGGAAGGAACCATTGTCGGAGAAGTCGATTAACACACCGTTCGCGGGGTTCGTATCTTTTATTGCTATCAGTTGGTTGGGCAAGTTGTCGATATCGGTATCATTCCTCAACAAACCGAAAGCAGGGTTGAAATATATCTCCCCGCGATCCTCTTCGATGCCGCCATATGAGTCATTGTTGGCCACCGGTGCATCATTGACGGCCAGGATGGTGATCGTAAATGTGTTAATGGCGGGTACGTAGGTATCGTCACCGCCATTGGCAACGCCCCCGTTATCTTGCAGCGAATTTACCGTTACCGTCGCACTGCCATTGGCATCCGGCGCGGGGATGAAAGCCAACGTACCATCCGCAGCGATGGAAGGATTGACGCTGAAGAGAGGGTTATTGTCGTTGGTAACAGAAAAAGCCAGGGTTTGAGTGATTTCATCGGGAGGGCCAGCCGAGATACCTGTTGCCCATGCAACTGAGTACAGGCCGGAATCTTCTGGAACCGTTACATCGGAGCCCATCGCGAAGGATGGCTCATCGTTGACAGCCGTAACGGTTAGCGTGAACGTATCGGTGGCAATCAAATCCCCATCATCAACCGTGACGGTTATGAGCGTGGTACCGTTTTCGTTGCCGGCCGGGATCAGGTTGATCGTTCGGGCTGTGCCGCTGCCGCCCAGGCTGATGTTGGCATCCGGTACCAGGGTTTGATTCGAGGAGATGGCTGTAATGATTAGAGAGTCGACCGGGATATCATCATCGTTGACCGTGAAGGGAATATTCCCAGTCACGTTATCTTCGAAGATGTTCTGGTCGAGAATATCGCTGATGGTAGGCGGCGCACCGGCCCCGAACGCGTTACGTACTGGCAAAAGGCTGGCCAGGCAGGCCAGGATTGCCACCACAGCGATCAGCCCCGTCACTCTCTGGATCAAGAGATTTTTCATCTACCTAGCTCTCATTATCACGATTATACATGTAGAGGGTCTCATATGAAGTCGGAGATTGGTATGAACGGATATTCTGGTAATCTGTCCAAGGCCTTACAATTCTGTAAGGTATTATATCATTTTTTGGATTACTTTTAATCCCCCTTCCGGGTGGGTTCGATTTCTCTCAGGTTCCAAGGAGTAGAAAGCAGGGTTTGTGGAAGAAACTTTTTTGTTCCCACAAACCCTGTTCCTCAACCTCATCTCCTGTCAAGAACAGGGGAGGATACTCAAACAACATACTATTCTTTGTAAACTCACCCCAAAGATCAGATGTTATGCATTATATTTTCCGGCCACTTTATAAGTAGCAGGAAGCCTAGCGCTTGCATGGATCCGGCTTTGAACCGCCGGGTCGGGCTCCACACCAGTCGCCGTCAAAGGTATTATCCGTTGCCCAATACCAGGATCCACCGAAAGCGTTTTCGCCGATTTTCACCCAGCGAACGATCCAGCTCCATGGAACAGCATTCGATGTTAGTTGGCCGTTCATGTACATCCTGTCTTCGCTTAAGGTGCCTTTCACTAAAAAGTTTTGATCCCAGGAAGTTAAGTTGCAGGTAACATTCAAGCCGCTCTCGGTGCAAGTCATCGTGATATTGTTGGCCCAGCCACCGCCCGCAAAGTTACTTCCACGCCACCATATCGTCCATGTTCCAGCAAATGCCGGCCTCGGGGTTGGCGTGGGTGGGGAGGATAGTTCCGTTATCCCAGCAACATCACCGCTGATGTTCAGAGAATCATTGGCGACCCAGCACTGCTTGCCATCAGGCAGTTCGAGTTTATACCAGTCCGGATCGAATGGGGTGTACTTGCCGATGATCTTCCCGCCATCTCCTGGTTTGAGCAACACGACCAAATCGAAATTGCTGCCCGGACCGGAACGGCAATTGGCGTTGGCTTTCGCTGCCCCGGTTGGAGATGGATCTTCGGTGGGCGGCGGTTCAGTGGTGGCGGCCGGCGGGGGTTCAGTCGTGGCGGCCGGTGGGGGTTGGTTGGCGGCAGCCGTCAGGGCGACCGAAGTGCCCACGGCATTTTCAACCGACTTGGTGCCGGCAATGGCTGTCT
>JBFYSM010000240.1:0-4288 GCA_041301605.1 Chloroflexota bacterium
AACCAGTGTAGGCATGCGGCAGGACGGTGTACTCCATCTGCAGGTCGAGTGCGCCGCCGCTCCATTCGTAAACCTGGTCGCGGATGAGTTCCATATCCGCGGTGATGTCGGCGATCTCTTCGTCGGTCAGGGTGATCTCCACGCAGACCTTGTGTTCGTAATCCGCATATTCCGGATCGTTCATCCGCTCCGGCAGGATGCCGCTCTGCGGAGCAGGTGGGTCGTGATCCTCCCAGGTGCAACTGCAATCGCCGCATTCCGTCCCGCGGCAGACGTTGCCGCTGGCGAACTCATTCCCGACCTGGCAAACCGTCAGCGGGGTCAGGATGAAAACCTGGAAGCGGGGGGTGGAATGAACGATCGTTGGGTCGATGGTGGGGGGCGGGGTTGGGGATGCTGTCGGCGGGGCGGTGGGTGGGAGCGGGGTAACAAGATTGCAGGCCGAAGCTAAGAACAGCATCAGGCACGTACAGGTTGTGAGCAAAGGATTGGGTTTCATCGGAAGTTCCTCCTTCCCATCCATCAGACGCTGATCCGTGTGCGCTGGTTCCCGACGGTTGGGAATGGCTTATGGCCTGGGCTGGGTATACAGTCCACAGTGCTTTACCCAGTCTGCAAAATCGAAATCCACGAGCGGGATATCGTTCTCGATATCGTACCGGTAACGCTGTAACAGTGCCGCCCGCTTCTCCGACAGGTTGTTCAAATCCCAGGCCTGGTGGTACAGCACATAACTGGCCATGTATTCATACTTCAGGAAATCCGGGATCAGGGCGAGCCATTCCGGTCCCAGGTAATTTTCGGACAGGTAGCCCTGCAGGAAGGGTTGCAGGAAACGGGGTGCAAATGCCCGCCGTTCATTTACTCGTGCGGGAGGGTAGGGAAGCGCATTGTAAAGGGCTATTGCAATATCCAGGATGTACCAGGAGTACATGCAGGCGCCAAAGTCGAAGAGTGTGAGATGACCACCTTCGTCGATCGAGAAGTTGCCGTGGTGCAGGTCGGCATGCACCAACCCGTAGGAGGATGCATTTTTGGGCAGAGCTTGGAATTTCTTAAACAGGCTGCGAACTTTTTCCTTGACGATCGCCTGGTTCGCCGGCAGGTGGCGATCCACATCCCAGATGGTATGTTCTTCGTCCCATTCCATGCGCTTGTACTTGGGATGGCTGGGGTGGTATGAACGGGCCACCCGGTGGAGCCGGCCGGTCAGCCTGCCCCACTCGACCAGCAAATGATCCAGTTTATCCCCGGGCAAATGAATTTCATCTTCATCCGGCAGGACGGTCCCGGGAGCTTTTTCCACCAGGTAGGCCAGGAATTCCCCGGGGCTCCCGCCATCCAGGCTCTCTATCCATTCACCGGTTGGGGATGGGAGCGGCTGTGCAACGGGAATGTTATGTGTGCCCAGGAAGCGGGTAAACTCAAACTCGCCCTCCAGTTCCACCCGGCTGGTACGGCTGCAGGGGGTGATTTTCAGGATGACGGGTTTGCCGTTTTGAATGCATTCGTAGACGCGGTTTTCCACCCAGCTATCCAGGGGAGCGACCACTTCAACCTGGAAGCGTTTGAATGCTTCAACAATGATTTCGGGGGTGGGAGCAGACATGATTTGTCCGATACTTTTCTGGAATGTAGATCACTTTTTCAGTTTTGCAAACAGTAATCCTACCATCCCAATGAAGAGCAGAAACACGCTGCCCCCGGCGAAAATCCATTTGATGATGTTCAGGATGATGGTCAAATATGCAAGCCAGACGAGTTGCTGCGGGTAGGTGGAAAGCAACCCAACGATGCCCAGGTTTTCCAGGATGTCGAAGACCAGGGCAGCAAAGGGCACCAGGTTCAGGCGTTGCAACCAGCTCCCGGCTGGGAAGGCTCGCCGGAAGGACCAGGTGACGGCCAGGCCGAGGAAGATGGAATAGATAATCGGATAGCCTACATCGGCGGTCAGGGCGAAGATGCGGTAGGCATGGCGCCCCTGCTCGCCATAGGCGGCCACTTTTTCGAAAAGTGTCTCGGGTGAAGCGCCGAAGGTCAGATCGATCGCACCGACTTCATCGGTTGTTCCACCCAGCCATTTTTGCCCATTGGGCATGATGACCAGGTTGAACAGAAAGAACAGGCCCATCATGAGCAGTACCAGCCAGCCCTTGGCGTTCTTGACCAGCCAGTTGGACAGTTTATGGATCATCATGGCTCCTTGCGGTAGGCGAACAACTTCAGGTTACGATCTCTTTCACGCGTCCCACCTGCCCGCTCACCAGGCGGACCTTGATGCCATGCGGGTGGGTGGGCGATTTGGTCAGGATGGTTTGCACGATCCCCTCGGTCAGTTTGCCGGTGGATTGATCTTTCTTCAAAACGATGCGGACGCGCATCCCAGGCTCGATTTTGGAGCGGATGTTTCCAATCATAAGAACTACCAGAAATACAAAGGTACAACGATGGTGGCTGCCAGGAGGAGTATCCAGAAGAGCCAAAAGGTGGCTCGCTTGAATTTGCCCTTCTCTTTGAACTTCTGTTCCCAGCCCAAGTGGAAAGGCACATTGAATGCCAGTTTTTCAGTGTCTTTTAGATGATCAGCGATATCGTTGGTATGAAGGTAGAGAGCCACTGCCCGCAGGAAGAATAGAAATACGAGCAACAACGGAAGCCAAACAGCGTAGGGATGAACAGGATGTTCTTGACTATTGACGGCCAGCCAGGCCCAGATGCCCCCGGTCAGTGTCAGGGCATAGCGCTCCAGCGACCTTGACTCTTTCACTGACTCATCCATTTCATGGCGAACCAGTTCGAATTCCTTGCGCAGGAATTCTTCGTTCCACTGTTTGCTTTTAGGTGACATAAGATCTTCCTGTTTCCTTAACTTTTTCGGTTAACCCACAATGATCTCCTCCAGCGAGCGCTTGGGAACATGGTGAGTGCCATCGGCTTCGCGCCAGTACTTGATATCCCCATCCGGGCCAAGCGGGTCGATCACAACCGTTTCTTTCGGTTTTCCCAGCGCCAGCACCAGCAGGATCTCATAGTCTGCGGGGATAGCCAATGCTTCGGCCAATTCTTCTTTCTTGATCGAAGCAATGATGCAGCCGCCCAATCCCTTCTCGGTCGCACCCAGCAGGATGCTCTGGGCTGCAATGCCGGGGTCCACGCCGAAGGATTGGCGGATGCGCTTGTCGCCCAGGATGATGATATAGGCGGATGGGCGTTCGCCCTCCACGGGTCCGGGCCAGTCTTTCAGGTAACCAGCCCAGGAAAGCGTTGGGAAGATCATCTCATTCTTTCCTGGTTCACAAGAGAGCATGTATTTCAAGGGCTGCATATTAGCGCCTGAGGCCGAGAGCCGGGCCAGGTCAACCAGTTCACGGAGTGTTTCCAGGCGGATGCTTTCACTCTCGTAAAAGCGGCGGTAACTTCTGTTCTTGCGGATAAGGTCTTTGATTGTCATGGTTTTACTCCAATAGTTCTCCCGCAAACTTCAGCAACCCTTGGATATCATCGAAATTGCTGACCAGCCCAACCGAGACTCGCACGGCCCCGGAGGCCTTGTCATCGATGCACAGGCGGAAGTCATCGTAGGTCAGGCGCTGGGCTATCTGCGGTTGTGAGAAACAGGCGGCCAGTTCCATCTTGGAGATCTGCAGGGCGATCTCACCGGCTCCGGGGTTGCAGAAGCAGCCCGTCCGCAGGGAAATGTTATGTTCATTGGCTAGTTTTTCGATGACCCGGATGTCGATCGGTTTTTCATCCTTGTTAAAGAAATTGGCCGTGACTGCCCCACCGCGCATCTCGGTCACCAGCGGGCCGTAGATGCGCACCAGCGGCTTGCCATTGGTGTGCTTCATATCCAACAGGTTATCCAGCATCCAGCCGGTGAGACAGCGCACCCGTTCATGGATGGTCTGGATGCCGATCGATTCCAGGTGTTTCAAGCCGATCTCGACTGCCGGGATGTTGAGGTAATCGACCGTGCCATCTTCGAAGGCGGCCGGGCCCTCGGCCAGGTAGTATTTGTCACCCTGCACCGATGCGACCGTTATCGTTCCCCCCGCGAACCAGGGACGGTGGAGCTTGCCCAGCACCGCCTTGCGGGCCAGCAGCGCACCGACGCCGGTCGGGTAGCCGAACATCTTGTAGAACGAGAGCGGAACGAAGTCCGGTTTAACCCGTCCCAGGTCGAGACGGTTGGATGGGGCAAAGGCGGCCGCGTCCAGCAGCACGTCCCAGCCTTTGGCGTGTGCCTTTTCGATCCAATCCAGCGGGTGCAGAACGGACGAGAAGTTGG
>JBFYSM010000243.1:0-3040 GCA_041301605.1 Chloroflexota bacterium
ATGCCGTCCAACCCCGCATGCAGGCCGCCGGATTCCAGGCGTATATTTCCACCCGCCCGGAGGATACAGTATTGGGGGATGGCTGGTTCGACTTTCTCGCGTCAGCCAAGACGGTTTTAGGCTGCGAGGGTGGTTCGAGCGTTGTCGACTACCGCGGCGAGGTCCAGACGCGCATCCGGGCACTGCTGGCTGACAACCCGGACCTAACCTTCCAAGAGGCGAGTGCTCACATGCCATCCGGTTGGGATGATTATGATTTCTATGCCATTTCACCGCGTCATTTCGAGGCGATCCTGACAAAGACCTGCCAGGTTTTGATCGAAGGCAACTATGAGGGTGTGCTGGAAGCAGACCGGCATTACATCCCGCTCAAGGCGGATTACTCCAACTTCGACGAAGTGACTGAAAAGATCAGGGATGCGCAATTGGTGAACCAGATCACCGAGCGCGCTTACCAGGAGGTCTACCTGAGCGGGTTGCATACCTACCGCGCCTTTGCCGGCAAGATCAACCGCGCTATTCAGGAGCATTTGACTCCCCAGGCGCGTGCCAACAGGATCCGGCAGAAATCCGAGACAGCTACCTCGGTGCAAACGCTGCGCAGTCTTGAGAAGCAATTGGTTGCCGAGAGAAATAGAAATGCTCTACTGGAATCCCGTTTGCTTGCGGAGCGTGAAGGTTCCGGCCCAGCCAAGCAAAATGTGAACATATTTGAAACGCTTTCTCTGGATGATCTCAAACGGTTGGCAAAGAAAGGGTTGAAATGGATCCTGGGCGAGAAACGCCTGATCCTGATCATCATCGCAATGCTGTTATTCTTTCTCATCCTGAACGCTGTTACAACTGCATTGGTGGTTGTTTTGTTTGTATCTTTGATGGGATAGGGAGGCATCGACCGTATGTGTGGCATCCTCGGTTTTTACAGCAGCAAGGGCATGCAGCCATATCGCCAGGCATTGCAGGCCGCCAACAATATCATCGCCCATCGCGGGCCGGACGGTGCCGGGTTTGCATTGTTCAGAGGCCCTTCGGGCAGTCAGGATGTGGTAGCTACCGAATCCTTGCTGGAGAACAGCGGCCTGGAGAATTGTAACCTGGTGTTGGGTCACCGCCGGTTGGCCATTATTGACCTGACGGCTTCCGGTTTTCAGCCAATGTGCAACCGTGACCGATCGCTCTGGATTACATATAACGGCGAAGTCTACAACTACATCGAGTTGCGGGATGAGTTGAAAGCGGCTGGTCACACCTTTGTTTCGACCTCCGATACGGAAGTGATCCTGCATGCCTACCAGGAGTGGGGGGATGCGTGTGTCACCCGTTTCAACGGCATCTGGAGCTTTGCCATCGCAGATCTGGAGCGCCAGCGCTTGTTCTGTTCGCGCGACCGCTTGGGTGTCAAACCGTTCTATTATTATTCAGATGGGCAGCACTTCGTCTTTGGCTCTGAGATCAAGCAATTATTGTGCTTTCCATTTGTCCCCAAGCAGAAGAATGAACGGGCCATCTACGAGTTCCTGGCCTTCGCCGCTGTTGAATACGGTGATGAGACTTTTTTTGCAGGCATTTCGAAACTCATGCAGGGATGCAACCTGATCTTCGATTGGCGTGAATTTACGGTAAAGATTGCCCCCTATTACCAGCCTCAGTTCGAGACCGATGATCGCATTTCTGCTGCGGATGCGGCCGCACAGTTCCGCTACCTGCTCGCGGATGCTGTCCGGCTTCAACTCCGCAGCGATGTGGAGGTGGGAAGTTGTCTCTCCGGCGGCCTGGATAGTTCATCCATCGTCTGCCTGATGCACGATCAATTGCTACGGGAAGGCAAAAGCGATATCCAGCATACCTTCAGTTCCCATTTCGAGGAGAAGGATGCGAACGAGTTGGAATACATGCAGGAGGTGATTGCCAGGACAGGTGTGGATGCAAAGTTCACTTATCCCACACCTGCTGATCTGGTCCAGGATCTGGAACGCCTCGTATGGCACCAGGAGGAACCGTTCGGCTCCACCAGCATTTTTGCCCAGTGGTCTGTCTTTAAATTGATCCATGCCAACCAGGTCAAGGTTGTGCTGGATGGGCAGGGTGCGGATGAGCAATTGGCCGGATATATCGGCCTCTACCCGTATTACCTGAATGAGCTTTATGACAAGCGGCAATGGCTGAGGGTAACCTGGGAGGCCTGGCGCTATCACCGTTTGCATGGGCAGGATTGGTTCCCTCGGGCGCCCGGAATGGTTGAAAAAGCCCTGCGTTTGTTCTACCATCCCCAGCCGATTTCACAGACAAATCCGGTCGAATGGATCAACCCGGACCTGGCTGCCCGTCACTACGAGCACAGCCAGTACATTGCCAATCAACAGGTCAAACACTTTGGTGAAACAGATCACCTGGATAACATTCTTTATCAATTGACCTTTTTGAATAACCTGCAATCCCTGTTGAAATACGAAGACCGCAACTCCATGGCCTTTTCGGTGGAGGCGCGCGTACCTTTCCTGGACCATCGCCTGGTGGAGTTCATTTTCAGCCTGCCGCCCCACCTGAAGATCCGCAACGGGTATACCAAGCGCGTCCTGCGGGATGGCATGCAGGGCATCCTGCCGGAGAAGATCCGCTGGCGGGTGGGGAAACTGGGTTTTGCCACACCGGAAAAAGCCTGGCAGCGCCAGGTTCTTAGACCAATGGTCGAGCAAGCGCTGATGGAAGACAGCCTGCGTCCTTACCTGCTGGTCGACGGTGCCCGCGCCTATCTCGATCAGGTCGAGCAGAAGGCTACCCTGGATTCGACGCCATGGCGCTGGTTGAACGTACACTTATGGGGGAAGGCTTATGGTATCGACTAAAGAAAACCCACTGGCGGGGCTCTTCGACGGCGTGGTCATGCTGACCTGGTCGAACTGGCAGACCGAGATGCGCAGCAACCGTTACCATTACGGCATCCGCTTTGCCCGGAACCTGCCGGTGCTCTTTGTGCAGCCCGATTTGCAGGAGAAGGCTTGCCGTTTCGAGCCAACCGAGGTTGGGAATCTCACCATTC
>JBFYSM010000274.1:0-7303 GCA_041301605.1 Chloroflexota bacterium
CCCATGCCGTGCGCTGGAAGGCTTACTATGCCTCCCTGTTCAAGCCGTACATCGGTCAGCGCGTGGTGGAAGTGGGGGCCGGGATGGGCGCCACCACGCCCTTCCTGTGCGACGGCAGCCAGGAGGCCTGGATCTGCCTGGAACCCGACCCGGATCTGGAAAAATCCCTGGCTGGACTGGTGGCTGAGGAAAAACTCCCGGCCTGCTGCCAGGCCTGTCCCGGCGCGGTTCCGGACCTCGGTCCGGAGCGCTTCGATACGTTCATTTACATCGATGTTCTCGAACACATCCAGGATGACGCCGGTGAACTCCGGATGGCTGCCGAACATCTCGAACCGGGCGGCAGGCTGATCATCCTTTCCCCGGCGCACCAGGGCTTATACAGCCCGTTCGACCGAGCCATTGGTCACCACCGCCGGTACGATAAGGAAACGCTTGGTGCGCTCACACCCGGGAATTGCCGCCTGGAAAAATGCCTGTACCTGGATTCAGCCGGCCTGCTGCTCTCGCTGGCCAACAGGGTATTGCTGCGCCAATCCATGCCCACCTTGAAACAAATCTTGTTCTGGGATCGGTGGGTTATCCCCACCTCAAAGATATTGGATCGGTTGTTCGGTTTTCGTTTTGGAAAATCCATCCTCGCCATCTGGAAACGGATGTAAAATAACCCCTATCATGAAAAAGATCCTCCATAAATTCCCAGTACGACTTCTCATCATCAGCCTGGCCCTGGCATTACTTGTCGCCATGGCTACATTGACCCATCCGGAAGCCCAGGGCGAGACACCCACCCCCATCCCGCAGACGCCAACCGTCACGCCAACGCCCTACCGGGAACCGGGCGATACGACTGGCCCGATTGTGATCAGCGTTGTGCTGGTGCTCATCATCGTGGTTGGAGTCATCATGGGGCAGAGCCTGGCGCGCCCCGCTGGTCATCGCGGCCAGCGTGGATAAACCATCCGAGTCCGAGTCGGAAGGAGTTATAATGGAGCCAGTGAAACAGGATCTGATTTCAAAACTCAAACTTGACCGTTCGGCTTTTTCAGTTGCCTCGCTTACAGATGAGACGGATGAAAAAGCCTATTGGCTTGCTCGAACGCCTTATGAGCGGTTGAAACAGATGGAAATCCTTCGCAGGATCAACTATGGATGTGGAGCTGCCAGACGAATTCAAAGAGTTCTTGAAATTACTGAACGAGAAGAGCGTTAGATACCTGTTGATCGGGGGGTATGCGGTCGGATATCACGGCTACCCACGCGCCACGAATGACATGGATATCTGGATTGCCATCCATCCTGATAATGCGAAGAAGATTGTGGCTGTTTTATGCGAATTTGGATTTGATGTTCCCGAACTAACTCCCGGTTTATTTCTTCAAGAGAACAAGATCGTTCGCATGGGTAATCCTCCCATGCGGCTGTAAATCTCGACCGGTATTTCAGGCGTGGAATTTGATGAATGCTACGCCAGCAAAGTTATCGATGCTCTCGATGGCGTTCAAGTTAACATCATCGATCTTGCTCATCTTAAAATCAACAAGAAGGCCGCTGGCCGTTTGAAGGATTTGGCCGACTTGGAAAATCTGCCCTGAAGGCTGGAGCAATCCCTGGTTGGATAAAGAGAGGATAGCCCGCCACACCATTCCGAAATCCTCGCGGGAGGGCAGGCGCGCGTGCTCAGCGGTTGAGTATAGATTTACACAAGAGCTTCGCCACCCCCGGAATTCTAACCTCTGGTTTCGCAAATCAGTATCTCAAAGCCATCAACAATCAACGCCGATGGGCCCCCGTTATCGGTAGCCCGATTGTTGAAGAAGATCATTCGCAATTCCTTGCAAGATAACTCGCTGAAATCCAGCGAGATTTTTTTCTCCGAGAAATTCAGAACCACCAGGTAAGTCTGGGATTCGGCGCGGCGCAGGAAGGCCAGGTAATCCCGGCTGTCTTCATGCAAGGGGATGTAGTCTCCCTCCACCAGGGCCGGGTTCGCCTTGCGGACCGCCAGCAGCCGCTTGTAGAAGTTCAACAGGGAATCGGGATCATCCTTCTGCTTTTCCACGTTGATTCCGTCTGCATAATTCGGATTGACCGGCAGCCAGGGAGTGATCCCCTGTGGGCAGAAGCCGCCGTTGGGTGCGTTCTTCCATTGCAGAGGCGTCCGGCACTTGTCGCGCGTCTGGTGGGAGGCGTTGTGGAGCGCCTCATCCGGATCGACGCCCAGTTTATTTACGGCTTCCTCGTAGTACCAGGTTGCCAGGGTATCCCTGAACTGGGAGATATCGGTCAGGTAAAAATCGGTCATGCCCATCTCTTCGCCGTTGTAGAGAAAGGGCGTGCCTTTCAGGGTGAGAACGATTGCCAGCGACAGGCGCGCCAATTCAGCATCGTGGACGCCATCGCCATATCGGGTGAGCACGCGCGAGCTGTCATGGTTGCCGAGCGTATTGCACGGCCAGGCCTTCTGTGAAATCCAGGAAAGAGCTGCCAGCCTTTCAGCCTGGTTCCGGCGGATGTGTGCCGGGGTTTGGCGTTCAGTGCGCATCAACGGGAAATTAAAAACCATGTGTAATTCATCCTCGCCATTGCCGAGATAGGCCAGGTCATCATCCTCGCCGACCAGCATGCGGTCGCCATCGTATTCATCTAGGATAGCCCTGAGTTCCTTCATGAGTTCATGGACACCCGGCTGGCCCAATTGATATTGGAACATATCCCGCCAGTATTCGCCGACTTGCTTCTTCTCGGCATCTGTTTCTGCCCGGTCGGAAGCCAGGCGCAGTTCGGCCAGGGTCAGCGGGACGGGGTGATCCGACATATCGGGATCTTCATAGATCGTGCCAATCGCGTCCAGACGGAAGCCGTCCACGCCCAGATCCAGCCAGAAGCGGACAGCATCCCACATGGCCTGCCTGACCGCCGGGTTCTTCCAGTTCAGGTCGGGCTGCTGCTTCATGAAGTAGTGGTAATAATACTGGCCGCGCTCCGGTTCATAGGTCCAGGCCGGGCCGTCGAAGCAGGATTGCCAGTTGTTGGGAGGTTCGTCGAACCAGACATACCAGTCCGCCTTGGGGTTATCGCGGCTGGATTTGGATTCCAGGAACCAGGCATGCTCATGGGAAGTGTGGTTCAGCACCAGGTCCAGGATGACCCGCAGGCCGAGGCGGTGGGCTTCGGCCAGGAATGTCCTGAAATCCTCCAGCGTGCCGTATTCCGGGGCAACCGCGGTGTAATCGGAAATATCGTAGCCGCAGTCCCACATCGGGGATGGGAAGTGGGGCGAGATCCAGATGGCATCCACGCCCAGGTTTTTAAGGTAATCGAGTTTCTGTGTTATGCCAATGAAATCGCCGATCCCATCGCCGTTTCCATCGGCGAAGGAGCGGGGATAGATTTGATAGAAAACGGCTTCCTGCCACCATTTGAGTGTCATAGCATGCTCCATTTGTTTCGAGGATGGCGGACAGTATATCAAAAAACTCTCCCGCAGCAGGGATCTGCGAGAGAGTCATATTCGGTGATGGTTTGTAGAATGGTTCTACGGATATGCAAACCCGGCAAAGAAACCTTCGTGGAAGGGGCTGAGTTCACCTGTGTTGGCATTCAGCAGCACGAGAGAGCCATCTTCCGTTGCTTGGCTGTAGGCAGCCACGAGCAGCACTTCATCGTTGAGCCAACCAACCGGTTTGATCAAGATATCCGCCCCAAGGCCGGATGGCTTGGCGAACAATGAAACCGGGTAATCACCCAGCAGGTAGCCTTCGGTTGTCCCAATGCGGATGGTTGTTTCCAGGTTCCCATCGTAGAGCCAACCCTTGCCTTCCATCCAGGCCACGTAACCATCGGAAGGCGAGATTAATCCATATCCTGCGCCCCTGTCACTATCGGGCAGCAACGGGAAGGTGATGGAAGCCCCAGTCTTCAGGTTGGTCACAGACAGGGCTGCATTGGGGGAAGTTGTCCACGCCGCCAGGGTCTGGCTGACGGACAGGCCTGAGAATGTCTGGTCCGTGCCGATGAATTCGCTGACGGTTCCTGTTCCCAGGTCAAGGTAATACAGGCCGGCAAATGGCATGGTGAACATATCTCCCCCAATGCCCCACCAACTGAGAGTGTACCAAACACCGTCCGGTTTCTCGAATCCCATGCGGATGGCAACCGGGATGATGATCCGGGATTCGGCGCTATCCAAAACTAGGGCGGGCGCATCCAACGAGATGTTCTCGTAGTTGCCTGCATATAGTCTGCTTCGGATGAGCGCACCGTCCGAAAGCGGTTCGATGGTGGCGAAAGCGATGAAAGGCTGGCCCGGAACCCCCACGAAGCCGCGCGGTTCTGCCGGTTGCGGGATCTCGAACAGCGCCCTGGTATTCCCATCCAGGCTGGTTTTGAGGAATGTTGCACCGGGCTCATCACTGCCTCCCAGGAATACCAAAGGGGCCAGATCGACACCATCAGCAATGCTGGATGCAACGTGGCCGGAGCCGGGCACGGGGGGGGTTATGGCCCATTCTCCCAATGCCAGGCCGGTGCGATCATAGAGCGTCAGGCCGAGGCCATCACGGGTATCCACCAGGACAGCAACGGGGAGGGGGATGGGCTGGGAAAGGATATCGTCCGCGTTCCCGGGAATCGGGACGATCGGTTGGGCGGTGGCCGGATCTTCTGGTTCAGGGGTGGCAGGCGCGATATCCTGAGGGGATGTTTCGGTCGGGGCGGGCTGGTTCGCGGGCAACTCCCCACAGGCCGAGAGGCTGATGGTTAACATCAAGATGAGCGTGAGGAACGTGAAGAAGCGTTTCATGGTTGTCTCCTTTTTGAATGGTTTCATCCTCCAGTAATCCCCTGACGCTGAAATATGCAGATTTGTTCCAACTCGGATATTTCCTACTCTTGACCAGGTGGCGAGAAAGCTGGAAACGCTGGTTCCAGGGTTGGAGGTTCGCCAAATGGGCGGAGGTGGCCCATGTGGGCGATCTGTTTGCGCATGAAGGCCGCAAACCGATGCAGCGACTCTTTCGTGTGGTTGTAGATCCTATCGCCGGAACGGTATGTGCATAGCGCTTTGAGAACAACGGCATGGTATTCTTCCGGCAGGTTCCATAGAGCCCAATCACCGCCCTCATCTTTCGACAGGATTTCGCCAGTCTTGAGGTAGGCCAGCGTTCGGCAGGCATTCAGGATGACCGTGGTTGGGTTTTCGAAGGTGGAATTTAGCCCGTATTCATCGCTGAGAACATCACCCAGGATGGAATCGATATAATCTTTGGCCGGCACTTCCGGGAAGACAACTGAAATGTTCGCTCCATACAGGCACACGCCGCGTTGGCGGGTAACCAAGGTATGAGCCCCCAGGTCTTCATCTGCCTGTTCCGGATTCGTGAAGATGTGCCATCTACCACTTTGCAGCTCGACCTCGAACCGGTCGCGCCAGCCCTCGCTGTAATGGAAATCGAAGGGGGTGGGGTATTGCCAGGGTTGGAGCCGAGCTTGTTGTATGAAGTGGATCTCGATTGGTACAGGCTTGAGCGAAATTTCGAGGAAGAGACGGGCGAGATCGGGTTTTGCCGCATCGGGAATTGGGGAATGCGTAACCACCAACAGATCAAGATCACTGTGCTGCAGGTTGAAGCAGCCCATCGCCAGCGAGCCATGCAGGTAGATGCCAACCACGTTTTCGGGAATAAGTTGAAATATCCCAGAGAACAGGCAATCCGTCTGCTCGCACACATCGGCGGGGCAGGTGTTCCAATGATATTGTGTCATAACATCACTCATCGCTACCCATTATCGGTGGTGGATATAATATTGGGCAGCGGGCTGCATCATACTGTCTGGGAAAAGATTCGTTAACCTTCTCAGGTAGTGTTTTGAACCACCTATCGGTATGCAAAATGACGAGGCGCGGACCCTTGTATTGCGCCGATCCGCTATCTCACCTGCCAGACATGCACCACCGGCTTGGCACCATCCGCAAAGAGTTCCAGCACATACAGCAGGCCATTTTCACGGTCGAAAGCCACATCGCCGACCCGGAAGCGGCGCTGGTTGCCGGTGCCGAGGGTTTCGACATCCCACTCGGGCGGGTTGAAATACAGGTGTTCGTCGATATCGAGGCTGGCATAGGGTTGCGGTTCCCAGGAAGCAATCTCCCCTTTTGCAACGGACGCCAGATCGGCAGGATTGTAGAGGATTAACTGGGCATCGAAGTGGGTCGACCACCAGCCGCGTGCAGAGGTGTGGCCATCGCACTCGATCAAATCTTCCGCTGGGCAGGGTGTGCCATCTGCCAGGCGGCAGACATCATACTCCCCGACGAATTCGCCATCCACGCAGGGGTATTCCGGCCCAGCCGGGTTGATATAACCGTACCAGTACTTGATCCCGTTCGATTTCGTTCCGGCGAACAGGACAGTAGATTTACCAGAAGATGTGGTCAACCAGGCACCGCCCTCCCATTCGTCGGCGTGCTGGTAACCGATCATGCTGCGTTCGATGCCTTCCGTGTTGGTTGATTTCTCATACAACAGGAGCGTGGTCTCTTCCAGGTGCGTGCCCGAGGCAGGCGCAGAACCATCATCCGACCAGGGGCGGTAGGCAAAGAGCGCCGGGCCCATCCCTGACCAGCCCCCATCCCGGTAGCGGCCGGTGCCGATCATGCGCCCTTCGGTGTAGAAGTCAGCCCACTCAGAGGGAATTTCGAACATGTAGCCGTTCACGCTGTCGAGCGATTGATCCCCGATGAACCATGCTCCTTGCATGTTCGGGTTGGAAAGATCCGGGTCGAACCAGGCATGCGAAGCGACCGGCGGATCGGGCTGCAAGTGCTGTCCCCAGGCCAGGTGGATCTTGGGGCCGGTAAGCGGGTTGTCCAGGTAGAGCATGCCCAGGCGCGGGATTTCGTCGAGGTTGGTGAAAAAGCCTGCGGCCACATCCTGGAAGCCCTGGATGAACTCTGCATACGGCAGATCATCCAGGTTGCGGGAGATGACCGGCGCGGGGATGTTGATCTCTGCAACCTGGTTTCCATCCGGTAATTCGCCATACGCCAGGCGCTCGTGGCCGGAAACGAACAATGAACCAGAGAAGCCATCACCTGTTCCGGAAGGGTCGCCGCCTGGACGGAAGGTTATGGCATTGCCACCATACTCGAAGGTGAGGGGGCGTTCGCCATCATCCGGCAGGCGGAAGGCGCCCAGGTAAAGCAGGTCCGCTGGCTGGATGAGTACATCCATGTTCGCGGGGGGTAGCGGGGCAGGTTGAGTGACTCTCGCTCCCGGCCCATCCGGAGAGGTGCTGGGTG
>JBFYSM010000283.1:0-3405 GCA_041301605.1 Chloroflexota bacterium
TTCTAAAGTCAGCTGGATTTACCCCAACCGCATCGCATTCTTCCCAAATCAATGTGGCAAGCATTACGGAATCAGAAGGATTGACGACTGGTTCCATCTTTTCTGGAACAAAACAGGCCTCACCAACAGCATTAGTGGAAATCCGCCCCGTGTACATGATTTTCGCCACACATTCGCAGTGAAGCGTCTAAACCTGTGGGTACAAGAGGGAAAAGACCTCAATGCCTATTTACCCTATCTCAGCATGTATCTTGGTCACGCTTACCTAACGGAAACCGATTACTATCTGCATTTTGTTCCAGAATTCTTCCCTTTGTTCAAGGAAAAAACGCTGGAGAAATGTGCCAACCTGATCCCGGAGGTGAACCATGAAGCGGGATGATAGCTTTTTTAAACATGTGCGGGGCTTTCTGACTGTCTACCTTCCAAAAAACAAATGCTACGGCAAGAATACAGTTAAAGCCTATCGTGACGCGATCAATCTTTTCCGGAAATTCCTGTGGGAGGAAAAGATCATATCCTTTACCAACATAAGCTTTGACATGATCAACCACGATGTCATCTACGAATTCCTGGCATGGCTTCAAAACACGCATGGTTGTGAAGCCGCAACAAAGAACCATCGGCTGGCAGCATTGAAATCCTTTTTTCATTACTGCGCGTTCGAAGATCCTGCACTGATGGCAATCTATCTGGACATTCAAAATGTACGATCACAAAAGGTGACGAGAAACAGAGTGGAATATATGTCCGAAACAGCGTTGAAGATCCTGCTGGAGCAGCCGGACCCTAATACCCGATGCGGCCTGCGCGATCGATTCTTTATGATCCTTTTGTATGACACGGGAGCACGGATCCAGGAGATCCTGGATCTGAAACTGAGGAATATCCACTTGAATGACCAGACGCCCTCTATTTACCTTACCGGAAAAGGGAACAAGAACCCATCATTCAAATCCTTTCATAATCATGCGGGCTTTGCCCAGGTTTTGGCTGAGACGTTTGATCAATTTGGTAGATATCCGGATCAGGCGAGAGGATAGGCGAGACAGCTTTTGTCGCCTGGTTTTTCCAATTATTTTGGAGGCGGAGCTTTTGGACAGTAGCGGGATTCACCTGTAACGAGCGAGCTGATCGAAAACCTTCCTGGGAAAGCAGAGTGGCAATTTCGCGATCTGTTTTTTTTGCTTCCCATAGTTCATGGATCCGTTCAGTCATTAATTGAAGGTCATGCAAGTCACTGGTTCGATAAACCTGCGGATATCCCTCCACGATCGTGTAGTGGCCGGATACCCAAACGATCTTGATCTCGACCGAATTGGCTGGCTTGCGAGTGAGAATAACGTGGGAGATCAAGCTGCGCAAGAGTTCTTTTTTTTCTTCCACTGTGATCTTGTCTTTATGCCATAGCTCCGGCAGAGCAGTAGAGATGTTCCGCAGTTGTTCGCGTAATTCGAGCGGGATCACAGAAATCGCCGGGGTCTGCACAAAACGATCATAGTTTTCCTGGGTTTCTTGCAAGTGGCGCAATTTCTCTTCCCAGCGGTTCTCCAACTCAGCCGCCACCAGGCGATTTTCTGGATCCACAGCCTGATATTGATGCTCTGCCAGCCGCGCCTCGTATCTGGCACGCTTGAGGCGCTCTTCCCAATTCTTGACCAATCCATTGCGTTCGGTTTGTTGCTCTGCCAGCAAAGCTTCCAAGGCGTCCAACTGGCTTGGTTGGATCGCAGCCAGGAATTGTTCCACCACAAGAGGATCAGTGATGCGAGCTGAGATGGATTTGCAAGCTGGCACATCCAGGCGCCTGCCCATCTCTCGGCAGGAATAGCGTGGATATGGGGTGTACGCAACCATCATATGATAACCACAATCTCCACAGATGACCAGCCCTTGCAAAAGCGCATGCCCGCGCCTGCAAGGTCCGCCTGGTTTGGGCGCGGCCTGATCAAAACGAACTGTATTCTGGTGTAATTGTTCCTGGTTTTTCAAGAATTGCTCCCAAGTGATGTAGGCCGGGTAGATTCCCTGGTGGACATGCTGCCAATCTTCCACAGGACGACGTACCACCCCGGTATCTTTCCGTCCCGGCTTGATCCGTCTCGGGTCACGATACGTTTTCCCAAATACAAAAGTGCCTGCATAGGCTGGGTTATGCAGGATTGACAGGATCGCAGCCTGGGAAGCTGGCTTCCAGATGATTTCACTCAAGTTTGGCCCATAGGTCTGCCGCCGCGGCAGGGATATTTTGTTCTTCCGCAGGTACGCCAACACCTTGCGGCAACTCCCCTGCTCTTCAAATTTACTAAAAACCAGCTCAATGGTATGGCGCACCTGGTCATCCGGGTCCTTTACTACCTGGTGGTTTGGCAAACGCACCAGGCCTGTCGGCAGCCCCTGGCGCAATTCTCCCCGTTCGACCTGCCGCATGCGTCCCTCTTCCATACGCATTTTCAACAAATGCAGTTCAGCCTCACTCATCGTGCCTTTCAGCCCTAAAAGCAAGCGATCATTGTAGAGACGAGGATCATATACACCATCATGATCGCCGATCAGCGTATTGAAGACTGCCGCCAGATCAAGCAAATGATACCAGTCGCTGTTATTGCGGGCAAGACGGGAAACTTCATATCCAAAGACGATCCCCACATGCCCCAGGGAAACTTCTGCCACCAGCTCCTGGAATCCATTTCGAGAAGCGCTTTCTTTGCCAGATAGCCCCAGATCCGTGTCGATGACCTGGATCCTCTCCGCTTTCCAACCCAACTCCTCTGCTCGTTCCACCAGCATATATTGGTTGACCTGGCTTTCCTTGTTTTGCATCACCTGCTTCTGCGAAGATTGACGTACGTAAATATACGCCAGGCGTGCCAGGTGTTCAGCCGCAATTTTTGGATGTACCCGACCAGACGAAATGGATTCAGTCTTCATTTTTTCCCTCCTGCTCTTCGTCGAGCCGCTGGACGATCTGATGGCACGTGATTACCAGTACCTGCAACACTTTCTGCTGTTGTTCCAGTGTCAGATGCACCCAAAGTTCTGGCGATTGGATCAGTTGGGACGGAGCAAATAATTTCAGACGAAAAGCTGGGGGAGTTTTGGTCAGGATATCCATCTTCTGCTCTTTCTGCTGTCAGGCGGATCATGCGTGCATACACTGCCAGCAATTTTCGTACAGAAGATAGGTTCAGGGCAAGTGGATAACTTTGGATTGAACCGGGGGAGAGATTCGTGACCCCGATCGGAATGTGGCGCTCAACCCCCGCCCCCATCCGCACCACACAACATTTCCCCCGATATGACTTGTTCTCAACAAAAAGCAGAGTAAATGTCTGCCCAAAAAGAGGGTCGCGTGGGTCGATTACCGTGATCGTTTCTATTGATGTATTTGACTGTTCGAGTGAA
>JBFYSM010000310.1:0-2509 GCA_041301605.1 Chloroflexota bacterium
AGTGACATCAGGAGTTGGGGGAGCATGACAACACTCGAGAGCTATATTTTGATCAGAAACAATTGCTGGGGTTGGGATTATATTTAAATCCAACAAGGAGTGGTATCTAATATTACAGCGCAAGGTTAGGAGCGAGGGTCGCCAACTGAGCCAGTTTTGCCTTGCGGTGAGAGCGATAAGCAACAAAATTACGTTTCTGGTAGTACAGCACTCGATCCAAAGCGGTCTGAATATCAAAGACAAGTGTTGGCAAAACACTGGAAAGCAAAAGTCGAACTTGATAAACCGTGAGAGCAGGGGACTGCTCTTGAAAGCGAATTCTCAAATGAACCAGGAAGTAATGAGCGAGAGAGACTAAGAGCATATGATGATGCCATCCCAACCAACTTCGCATTTCATAATGATCCAAACCGACTTCACCTTTGGCTTCTTTAAAGATGGTTTCAATCGGCCAACGCATGCCGCTAATGCGTACGAACTCGCTCAGAGGCGTGTTGGCGGGAGCATTGCTGAAGTAGTATTTGATCACCGAAGGGTCATCCAGATTGCGGCGGATGATCAGCCACAGTTCGCCTGCAGGCAAGTTGCCACGCGACTCGGTCACTCGCAGGAATGCAAATTCGCAAACGATGGGACCTTTGGCGCCTTCTTTGATAATGGCTTGAACCCAATCTTTTTTGGGAATATTCCTCACCAATTGCTTCACCTGAAATGGAAGATTGCTCGGATTGCGCAGACGCAGACGGGTTGGATAACGACCGCGACCTTTCCACTTGGGAACATGCACTTTGGGTTGAGTACGCCAGATGGGGGTAGTGTTTCTAATCTCGGTGAAATACCATTTTCCCAAATCGTCAATTCCATTTCGGAAGAGGGTGTAAGATAAATTGTGTAAATGGGTTATCCTAAAAGCAGAAAGGAAACCCAATGAACAAGCAAAAGAACCCTGAAAAGAAAGACATACAACACCATATGCCCAGCGCCGAAGAAGTGGCCCAAGAATTAGGGAAAGCCACCTCAATTGATGATTTCTATGGCAAAGACGGTATTTTTGCGAAGCTGTTCTCCAAAACAATCGAAGAAATGCTGGAAGCAGAACTGACTTCCGAACTGGGATATGAGCGCTATGATACCGATGGACATAATTCGGGGAACAACCGTAACGGGCATTACACCCGCAAAATGCGTACATCTGGCGGCGATGCAGAAATCAAAGTGCCCCGGGATCGAAACGGTGAATTCCAATCAGCGCTGTTGAAAAAGAACAGCAACGAGATCGAGCAAAAGGTCATCGCCATGTATGCGAAGGGCATGTCGACCCGAGACATCCAGGACCTGCTGACCGAGCTCTACGGTATAGATGTTTCACCGGAAACAATCAGTGCCATCACGGATAAAGTCTGGCCGCTGGTAGAAGCTTGGCAGAATCGGCCTCTGGCAGCGATTTATGCCATCCTGTACCTGGATGCCATTCACATCAAGCTCAAAAAGGATGGCAAGATTATCAATATTGCGGTCTACAACGTGCTGGGCGTCGATCTGGATGGTCATAGAGAGCCATTAGGACATTGGATTGGAGATGGAGGTGAAGGAGCTAATTTTTGGCTATCAGTAATCACTGATCTGCAAACTCGTGGAGTACAGGATATCTTTATTGCGGCGATTGATGGATTGACCGGTTTCAAGGATGCCATTCAGTCTGTTTTCCCGGAAACCAAGGTGCAGCGCTGTGTGATCCATCAAATCCGTTACAGCCTGAAGTATGTGGTCTGGAAAGATCGCAAGGCTTTTGTCGCTGACCTGAAAACTGTTTACCAGGCGGCCACTCGAGAAGAAGCCCAAGCCAATCTCCAGAAACTGGAACAAACCTGGAAAGACAAGTACGCTGCTGCTGTGCGGTCCTGGCAAAACAACTGGGATGATCTGTCCACTTTTTTCGAGTTTCCACAAGAAATCCGTCGCCTGATCTATACGACGAACACGGTGGAAGGCTATCATCGCCAGCTGAGAAAAGTGATCAAGAATAAAGGCTCTTTCCCAACCGAGCAAGCTGTGAGAAAATTGCTCTATCTGGCCACAATGGACATTACCAGGAAATGGACTGCCCCCATCCGTGATTGGCCGTTGATCCTCAATCAGTTAGCCATCCGTTTTGAAGATCGCTGGCCTGTCTCACGCCCATTTACACAAGATTCCTGACACTCCCGTTGGACCACTGGGATTCTTGCCACCTCAACCTTATCTAGCAGTGTACTCATTTCCCTGCCTCGGAAAATCAAGGTGTGTTCGCCTGGTGTTAGATAAAAGACCTTAGGGGTTGATGCATTTTCATCTGGCGTGGCTCCCTCTCGCCACGAGACAGTTCGTTCCTCAAATCCGTTGGTCAAAATCACATCCCAGATCATAAATATGTCAGGTTCAATATCCATGCCTACAAAGAACGAATTCCTTCCCGAATCAGCGGCGTTTACGGTTGCTTTGACAATATATTCACCTGACTCCTTAATGG
>JBFYSM010000316.1:0-2517 GCA_041301605.1 Chloroflexota bacterium
CCGGCGACACAGGTGCCCGGTCAGTACCCGGTCAGGGCCATCCCGACCCCGAAAATGAGTCCACCCACCAGGTTGCCAACGATATACGTGGCGGGTACATTCGGGAAGGTGATCAGGCCAAAGCCGCGCAGGATGTACAACCCACTCATCGAAACCACCAGGGCGGTCATCATGAATTTCAAGACAGCCATATCGGTAAAGCGGAAAACATTTACGATCTTGTGATATTTGGTCAAACCGGCTTTGTTGAGCGCAAAGCCAAAGAACACACCCAGGAAAAGGGCTATCAGGGAAGTGCCCATTCTAGTACCTCCTTCGGTAGATGATGAGGGCGGTCACGATGCCAGAGGCAAACATCCCGGCAATGAACAGGAAAGCCGCCGGGGCGAGCAGCATCCCGCCGGAAATGGCCAGCCCGCTGGTGCATCCGCCAGCGATCCCGGCCGCGTATTCGAGGATGATCGCACCGACAAAAGCCAGCACCCAGCGCTTCCATACCTGCGGACCAAATGTGCGCTTCCACAGGGGATCGCTGTTGGCGGCATCTTTCTTGCCCCACTTGAGCGTTTTGCTGGTGGCTGCGCCGATCATGCCCCCGAAGAACATGCCAATGAGCAGGATGACCCCATACGTGATTCCGGGCGGCATAATGAAGTTGAAATACACGTTATCGAAAGCTGCCGGGGCAACCGCCTGGCCGATCATACCAGCCAGGTTCTCGAACCCACCCGAGGCTCCCAAAAGGTTGTTACTCAGCCAGACAGCCAGGATGCCCACCAGGCCGAGCAGAACTCCCGCCACATAGGGAGACCAGGTTTCCTTACGGATATAGTTCAGGATGAATTTCATGGCATCATTCCTCAGTCTTCTGATCCGAGACAATCTCGCCAATCAGACCCAGGATTTTTTCGGTCTTCTTGGGATTGTCCAGGATGTTCTTCAGGTTTTTGCGTGCCTGGGGTTTAAGTCCGGCAATGGCTGGCAGCATATCCACCACGTCACCGGGATACTCCCCCTCGACAGTTCTGGTATCGCCGAACGAAACTTTCACCAACTTCTCGTTGACGATGACAAATCCACCGCCGCCAACCGCGAGCATGCCGATCATCACGATCAGGATCACATTGCCCCAGTTGACCGGACGTTTACCAAGCACGATCTCGTTATAGCGCTGGGCATAATCCACCAGGTTGGGATCATCCACATCCAGTTCGGTGGTAGCCGGTGCACTTGCGGATGGATTGGTTGAGGCCGGCGCTTCCGTAGCCGGTGCAGGATCGGCGGAGGTTGTTTCCGCTCCCGCACCGATCTCGACCCCAAGGGCTGTGGCGTACACCTGCGCCCGGGCCTCGAGGTCATCGAAATGACATTGCTGGCAGGATGCCTGGATATCGGCAAGTGGCGGTACCAAACCGGTGTGGGCTTCAGCTTTATCCATCGATTGGTTGTTGCCTGCGTGGCAGATATAGCAAAAGTCACCAAACGCATGGGATTGATGCCAGCCTGTTCCGTCATTGTTGACCGGCAATTCCCCCTGCACTTCATGGCAGTTCTTGCACGAGGATGCCGATGAACCGCACTGGGCGCCGACCGGTTGGGCCGTCCACAGCCAGAGTGCGCTGAAGAGCAGGAAAACAATTCCCCCAAAAAACATCAAAAGATATGACTTGCGTTTTGACATGCCATCCTCCTTAGGAATCAAAAAAATTATGTGTTTTCGAAAAGGGAATCCACGATATTGGCACGCTGGGAAATACGATCGCGCATGATGGCACGCATCGTATCCAGTGCATTGATGACGCGTGAATCCACCAGGCGGTATTCCACATTCACCCCCTGGCGTTCGGACTGCACCAACCCACTGTCGCGCAGGATCTTCAGGTGACGCGATGTTGTCGGCTGGCTGACGCCAATTGCCTGCGCCAGTTCGTTGACCGTGGTCGGCTTCTGGTGCAGGACATACAGGATGAGAATGCGGTTCACATCCGCAATCGCCGAGCAGAACTCGGCATGCAATTGGGTGACTTCACGCGAAAGATTTTGATCCAATGGGGGAGATTGAACAACCATATGCGAATATCCGAATAAACAGATTTGCATATAGGATAAAACAATTATCCCTGTGAACATAGTGTGATACATCACAAATAGGTATGACATTCAGCACACCGCCCATCAGGCAATTATCTTGTTTGCCATTTCCCTTCTTTCGTGAAGCCGCCCGGAAAAATCCAGTGTTATCCCCACAAAACCGGGCCTCCTTCATGGGCAAAACATTCTTCGCTTCCTTAGAATTGGCTTGTCCCCAGGCTATCAAGTTTTTCTATACCCAGCCATTCAATAACACAAAATAGATTGTGACGATGTTCACTTACAGTCTGGTTCAGGGATACCTATACTAAAGCCCGTGCTTAATTAAGCCATTCCTGGAATTTCGCTCCCAAACATTAGCAATGGATCCTACCTGGCTAGAACTCGCTGAAAAACAGGCTGCCCTGTGCAGGGCATTCGGCAATC
>JBFYSM010000344.1:0-9986 GCA_041301605.1 Chloroflexota bacterium
ACCACCACTTTGAGTGTATCCCGGTCTTTGATTACAAATGTTCCCTGCGGTTTGGATTTTCTCATTACATTTTTCCTGTTATTAATATTTATTTTAACGGTAAAATAATTTTAATTACCCGAAATGGAATTGTCAATACCCAGTTCGGAAGGATATAATTCAAGTATGACCGATACCCGAATCTCAAAACTCTCCAAAGTCCTGATCCATTACTCGCTGGCGGTCAAGCCCGGCCAGCAATTGCAGATCCGCACCCACCCTCTCGCGGAGGAATTAACCCTGGCAGTTTACGAGGAAGCCGTAAAAGCCGGGGCGTTTGTTTTCATCAACAATGCTGTCCCCGGTGCAGATGAGATCTTCTACCGGTATGCATCTGATGCCCAGCTGGATTATGTTTCACCGATCCGCAAACTCATGACTGAAACCTTCGACGCCAGCCTGTATTTATGGACCGAGCATAATACCCGCTCCCTGAGCGGGATCGATCCCAACCGGATGGCGCGCGCCAGCAAGGCCAATGCTCCCCTCAGCAAGATCTTCAACCAGCGAGCCGCAAGCGGGGAACTGCGCTGGTGCCTGACGGTCTATCCCTCCCACGCCATGGCCCAGGAAGCCGATATGAACCTGCGTAACTACCAGGATTTCGTTTACGGGGCTGGCATGCTCGACCTGGATGACCCGGTCGCCTTCTGGCGCAAGGAAGGCGAAAGCCAGCGCCGCATCGTCGACTGGATAAAAGGCCGCCAGCAGGTGGTATTGAAGGGTTCCAACGTGGACCTGAAGATGTCCATCCACGAACGCGCCTTCATCCCCTGTGATGGCCAGGTCAACTTCCCGGATGGCGAGATCTTCACCGGTCCGGTCGAGGATTCCGTCGAAGGCTGGATCCGCTTCAAGTACCCGGCCATCGAGTACGGCCAGGAAGTGACCGATATCGAGTTGTGGTTCGAAAAAGGCAAAGTGGTCAGGGAGAAGGCCAGCAAGAACCAGGAGCTGCTGACATCCCTGCTCGATACCGATCCCGGCGCCCGGTATGTGGGAGAATTCGGCATCGGCACCAACTATGGCATCACCCGGTTCACCAAGAACATGCTCTTCGATGAGAAGATGGGTGGAACCATTCACCTTGCGCTCGGCGCCGGTTACCCGGAATCGGGGAGCAGGAACGAATCCGGCATCCACTGGGATATGCTGTGTGATATGAACGATGCCGAGATCAGCGTGGATGGCGATTTGTTCTATAAGAACGGCAAACCGGTCATCTGACCTGGATTGGAAGCGCTATGTCCATTGATCCGAGTTTTCTGGAAGCCATCCAAAAAGAGGATGTAAAAAAAGTCCAGCGCCTGATGGAGGGCGATCCCGATCTGGCTCATGAAATAGACGAAAACGGCCTGTCTCCCATCCTGATCGCGGCGTATCATCACAAACCGGAGGTGGCAGAGGTGATCGCCAGCCAGGTGGGGCTGCTGAACATCTTCGAAGCCTCCGCCCTTGGGAAGACCGCCCAAATCATCCGCATCCTGGCCAGGGAACCGCAACTGGTCGATGCCTATTCGGTGGATGGATTCCAGCCGCTGAGCCTGGCAGCCTTTTTCGGCCACAAGGAAACCGCTGACTACCTGATCGGCGCCGGCGCGCCGGTCAATGCATCTTCGAATAACCCGCTCAAGGTCACACCGCTGCATTCCGCGGCGGCTGGCGGCCATTTCGCAGTCGCTGAACTTCTCCTGAAATGCGGCGCCGATCCCAACCTGCGCCAGAATGGAGGCTTCACTCCCCTGCATGCCGCCGCCCAAAACGGGGATGTAGAACTGCTGCGGATGCTGCTGATCAACGGGGCGGATTTGAGGATCCAGAGCGATGACGGCAAAACGGCGCTCGACATGGCAAAGGAAGCAGGCCATGCGGAGGCGGTCGAATACCTGAAACTGGAGATCACGAAACGTTTCCGGAAGAAATAGTTCAAGAAGCCGCCAGGGGTGGAAGCAGCGTTATGCGCCGTTTCCACCCTTTTTTCGTTAATTCAGACCCATTCAGGTATAATTCGCCCCATGCTCTCCCCTGCTGAAATCGAAACCCGCCTGGAGCGGGTACTCTTATCGGTGCAAAAACCCGGCCGCTACGTGGGCGGCGAATACAACATCACCATCAAAGACTGGGATAAAACCCCCACCAGGGTCGCTTTTATCTTCCCCGATATTTACGATATCGGCGTCTCCAATGTTGGCCTGAAAATCCTTTATGACCAGGTCAACCAGCGTCCGGATGCATTGGCTGAGCGCGCCTGCCTCCCCTGGGTGGACATGGAAGAGAAGATGCGCCAGCACGACATCCCTCTCTATTCCCTGGAGACGAAGCATCCCCTGGCCGCCTTCGACATCATCGGCTTTTCCCTGCCGTATGAAACCCTCTACACCAACGTGCTGAACGCCATCGACCTGGCGGGAATCCCCATCCGATCCAGCCAGCGCAGCGCAGCGCACCCGCTGGTGATCGCCGGCGGACATGCCTGTTTCAACCCGGAGCCGATGCATGCTTTCATTGATGCTTTCGTGATCGGTGAGGGGGAAGAAGTGATCCACGAGATCGTTGGTGTCGTTGGCAAGTTTAAAGGTTTGCAGGTTGGCAAGTTAAAACCTTCCAACTTGCCAGCCCTCCAACGTGTTAACGTATTGAAAGAATTGGCACAGATCCCCGGCGTGTATGTGCCCCGGTTTCACGAAACAACCTATCACGCGGATGGCACGGTAGCGAAGATCGAAACCACCATCCCTGAAGCGCCTAAAACCATCACCAAGCGCATCTGCGCCAGGCTGCCATCTCCACCGACCAACTTCATCGTCCCGAACATCGATATCGTCCACAACCGCGTCACGGTGGAGGTGATGCGCGGCTGCACACGCGGTTGCCGGTTCTGCCATGCGGGCATGATCACGCGCCCGGTGCGTGAACGCAGCGTGGAGGAGATCGTCGCCGCAGCCAAGCAGGCCATCGCCGCCACCGGCTTCGAGGAACTGGCCCTGCTCTCCCTGTCTTCTTCAGACTATACGCATATCTTGAGCCTGGTACAAGCGGTTAGCGAGAAATTCAAGGGCCAGCATCTCACCATCTCCCTGCCCTCCCTGCGCATCGAGACCGTCTCGGTCGACTTGATGGAAGCGCTCAAGGAACGGCGCTCATCGGGCTTCACCCTGGCGCCCGAAGCCGCCACCGAACGCATGCGCCGCATCATCAACAAGTTCATCCCCGATGAGCAGATCCTGGCCACGGCGCGGGAAATCTACACGCGCGGCTGGACGACGATCAAGCTGTATTTCATGATCGGGCATCCATCCGAAACGCTGGAGGATGTGCAAGCCATCGCCGACTTATGCAAGCGCATCCTGGCCGAAGGCCGCAAGGCGCTGGGCGGTAAGGCGAGATTACACGCCGGGGTGGGCACGTTCGTTCCCAAGCCGCACACCCCGTTCCAGTGGGTTGCCTGTGATACGGTTGAGCAGATCGAAGCCAAGCAACAACTGCTCCGGCGCGAACTGCGCCGCGGAAACCTGAAACTCTCCTGGACGGATCCCAAGGATACCCTGCTCGAAGCCTGGCTATCGCGCGGCGACCGGCGCATGGCCGAGGTGATTTACCAAGCCTGGAAGAACGGCGCCCGCTTCGATGCCTGGGGCGACCAGCGCCGCTACGAAATCTGGATGGGTGCGTTCGCCACCGCAGGCTTGGACCCGGCCTTCTACACCCACCGGCCGCGCCATGCCGACGAAGTATTCCCCTGGGATCACATCTCATCCGCTGTGCGCAAGAAGTACCTGTTCGAGGATTTCCAGCAATCACTGGAAGGCCAGGTTCGTCTGGATTGCCGGGAACAATGCTATGCCTGCGGCATCCTGCCGACGTTCAATGCGATGCGCAAAGCCAACCCCGGCGATGCCTGGAAATGTCCCGAAGTGAAGAGCAACAAGCAGGTGGCTGTCTCCTCATGATCCGGTTGCGGGTTACTTTCTCCAAGGATGGTGCCCTGCGCTACACCGGCCACCTCGACCTGCACCAGGTCTGGGAACGCACGATCCGCCGCGCCGGGCTTCCACTGGCCTACAGCCAGGGTTTCCACCCCACCCCAAAAATCCAACTAGCCGCCGCCCTCCCGCTTGGCTTCATCGGGCAGGCCGAGATTATGGATATGTGGCTCGATCTGGATGAAATCGAAACCGCCTCCATTGCGCCCCAACTGCAATCCGCCGCCCCTCCCGGCCTGACGGTTCTCTCCGTGGAACAGGTGGATGAACGCAGTCCCGCCTTGCAGACACAGGTGGAGTCAGCTGAATACGAGGTGACCCTGCTCGATCCTCCCCCAGCGGACCTGGCCTCGCACCTGTCCGCCATCATGGAAGCCGCCTCCTTGCCCCGCGAGCGGCGAGGGAAGGCTTACGACCTGCGGCCTTTGATCGAGGTTTTAACCCTCACCTCAACCCACCTCCTGAATTCGAGAGAGGGGCAGGGGGAGAGGGTTTTCATGCGCCTCGCCGCCCGTGAGGGCGCAACCGGCCGCCCTGAGGAAGTGTTATCCATTCTGAACATCCCAATCGAATCGGCGCGCATAGAAAGAATACGCTTGCTTTTTCGGCAAGACGCGCTAGAATAGGACAAATTCCAAGTAATTGCTCAGGCCAGCCTTGCGAAGGTTCAGTTCCTGGCACACGATGGATGGAACTGGAATTTGCGCTCGAAAGCAGAAGCCAGGTGCGGCAAAACCTTCGCAAGGGTGAGGAAACACCCAAATTTCGGTAATAAGGAGAAAACGATGGCCCTGCTGGTTTCTTTCTTTTTCGGTTTTGCACCCATGCTCTTGTTTGCCTGGATTCTGTACTGGCTCGACCGTTATGAAAAGGAGCCCATCCTGCTGGTCGGCGGTGTTTTCCTGTGGGGGGTGGTTGTCGCAGCCGGCGCCGCATTCATCATCAACACCCTTTTGGGGCTGGGCGTGTACATGTTTACGAACAACCCCTTCGCCACCGATTTTGCCACTGGCTCGATCATTGCCCCGATCGTGGAAGAGAGCCTGAAAGGGCTGGCGATCCTGATCGTCTTCCTGGTGTTCCGCAAGGAATTCGACTCTGTCCTGGATGGGATCGTTTATGCCGGCATCGCCGCCCTGGGTTTTGCCGCCACCGAGAACTTCTATTACATTTACTCTTATGGATATACCGAGGGCGGCTGGGAAGGGTTGTGGTTCCTGGTCTTCGTGCGCGTCATCCTGGTTGGCTGGCAGCACCCCTTCTACACCGCCTTCTTTGGCATCGGCCTGGCGCTGGCCCGCATGAACCGCTCCTGGCTGGTCAAGATCGGTGCCCCGCTGGTTGGGTTTGGGCTGGCCATGTTCACCCACGGCATGCACAACACCCTGGCAACCTTCATCAGCGGCATCGGAGGCCTGCTGATCGGCACCATCATCGACTGGACCGGCTGGTTCTTCATGTTCATTGTCATCATCATCGCCATATTCAGCGAACAGAAGATCCTGCGCAAGTACCTGTGGGAGGAGGTCAAGGCTGGCGTGATGAACCAGGCTCAATACCAGGTGGCTACTTCCGCCTGGCGGCAATCCTTTAACCGGTTGAATGCCATCTTCAATGGCCGCTTCAAGGCCACCCGGCGCTTCTACCAGGTTTGCGCCGAACTGGCCCACAAGAAAGAGCAGGCCGTCAAGGCCGGGGATGCAGGCGGCAACCGCGAGATCATCGAAAAATACCGCGCCGAGTTATCCCGCCTGGCCTCCGGCGTGCAGGTGTAGCAAGGAGTTCAACCATCGTTTTTCTCTGCGCACTCAGCGAGCTCCGCCGCTAAAGAAATCAACCACATCTTTGCCACCACCACAGATCAATGAGCCTTCGCAAGGATTTCCGTGTGGTAAAATTTGTGCGCCCGCCCCTGTAGCTCAGTGGACAGAGCGTTGGCCTCCGGAGCCAAAGAGGGCAGTTCGAGTCTGCCCAGGGGTACTGATACAAGATAAAACCAGCCAGAATTCCTGTAACACATAGGCGTTCCTGGCTGGTTTGCGTTTTGAGCAAAGGGGCGAACGGTGTTGGATGGAAATCCGCTGCCCGGCAGCACGATTCCGCGGGCGGAGGATGGTCAGCCGCACGAGGTGTGCGTGGTGTGGAAAAAATTTGAGGTACAATAAAAAAGAGTCCATAATGAAGACCGCAATTTCTGAAGCCGAACAACTGTACTGGAATATCTTTGAAACCGCCAGTGACGGAGTGCTGATCACTGACCTGGAGACCGGCAGCGTGCTGGCCGCCAATCCTGCGGCGGCAGATATGCACGGATTCGCGCCTGAGGCGTTTAGCGGGTTACGACTGCAGAGATTGATCCATGCCAAAAGCCTGCCCTTTTTCAGCGATTATGCTCAAGTGATCCAGCAGGGCAGCCTGTTCGAGATGCTGGCGCAACATGTGCGCCGGGACGATTCACTGCTAAGCGTCGAATGGCGTGCGGTGGCGATCAATTATCAGGGTCGCACCTGCGCATTGGCGGTTATCCGCGATGTAAGCAAACGGGTTCAGGAGGAATATCGGTTTCAGCAGCAGGTGGGAGTGCGTGCCCACGAACAATCTACCCTGCTCGAAATTTCCCAGACCTTGACCTCTACATTGGAACTGAAACCGGGGCTGATCCTTGATCAGTTGGGGATGCTCATCAAATATACCCACGCCGGTCTCTTTGCATTGGAAGATTCAACCCTGGTTGCGCTGGCAGTGCGGGGGATAGAACAGTTGGAGAAGTCTGAGCCTTTCCACATCCGGCTGAACGGCAAGAAAACGCTAGAGGTGCTCTTCAACGGGCACCATCCCATCCGCATTCCGGATATATGGAGCGACGAACCTTCTGCCATATTCCTGCGCAAGCTTCTGGAGAATAATTTCCCGGCTTTGCTGGAAGGCGTACAGTCCTGGATGTGGGTGCCGATGGCTGTCGAGAACCGCATTATCGGCGGTATCGGCATCGCGCATGTTGAGCGGAATTACTTTACGACTCATCACGCAGATTTAGCCCTGACCGTGGCCAACCAAGCCGCAATCGCCCTGATCAACGCGGAACTGTATAAACATGCACAAGCACTGGCCGCTCTACAGGAACGCCAGCGCCTTGCGCAAAACCTGCACGACGCTGTCAACCAGTCGCTTTTCTCTGCCGGGCTGATCGCAGAAGTATTGCCGCGCGTGTGGGAGCGCAATCCGGCCGAAGCGCGCCGCTCGCTGGAAGACCTGCGCCGCCTGACACGCGGCGCACTGGCCGAGATGCGGGCATTGCTGGCTGAACTGCGTCCAGCCACACTGACTGACACCGAGCTGGGTGAACTGTTGATCCTGTTGGGAAACGCCTTTACCGGGCGGACAAACATCCCGGTGGCCGTGAAGATCAGCGGCGAAGGCAGCCTGCCTGCTGAACCACAGGTGGCCATTTACCGCATCTGCCAGGAGGCGCTGAACAATATTGCCAAGCACGCCAAGGCCAGCCAGGTGGAAATGGATGTGCACCATACATCCCTGGGGTTGGAATTGCACATCCGTGACAATGGCCGTGGGTTTGTCACTTCCGAACTGACGCCCTCCGGTCATTATGGGTTGGGGATGATGCGCGAGCGCGCCGAAGCGGTGGGGGCTTTGCTGACGATTACCAGCCAGCCGGGCAAGGGCACTGAGGTATCCATCCGGTGGGGAGAGCAGGAGGGCTTATGAACGGAACGCCATCCCAAACTATTCGCGTCATGCTGGTTGATGATCACACCATGGTACGCCGCGGACTGGCAACCTTCATGATGGTCTTTGATGATCTGAAACTGGTGGGCGAAGCCGAAAACGGTGTGGAAGCCATCCAACTCTGCGGCGAGATCCTTCCGGATGTGGTTTTGATGGACATGGTCATGCCCGGTATGGATGGGGTAAGAGCAACACGCGCCATCCATGAGCAATTCCCATCCGTGCAGGTGCTTGCGCTGACCAGTTTCAAAGAAGGGGATCTGGTCAAGAACGCGCTGGAAGCCGGAGCAATTGGCTATCTGCTCAAAGATGTTTCCGCAGATGAGCTGGCCCGGGCCATCCGTGCGGCGCATTCCGGTCGCGCCACCCTCTCTCCCGAGGCCGCGCAGGCCCTTGTCCAAACCGCTAATCAGACGCCAGCGCCCGGCCTCGATCTGACAGAGCGTGAGCGTGAAGTGCTGGCCCTGATGGTTGAAGGGCTGAACAATACGCAGATTGCCGGTAGGCTGACCATCAGCCCATCCACTGTAAAATCTCATGTCAGCAACATCCTGTCCAAATTTGGCGTTGCCAGTCGTACCGAAGCCGTGACCCTGGCATTGCGTCACGGTATCGTGACCTGACTTCACCTCCCCCAAGTGGCGGAGGCACACACTCCCCGGCCGATGGATGTGGCCGGGGAGTGTGTGCTATACAATGAAAGAGAGTAAGGAAATAAAACAACCAAGAATCTATTGCAAGCCAAACACAAGGAGTCCTTCTATGAATCCCACATATATAATTATCATTTCTGTTGTTCTGGCATTGGTGATCGTGGGCGCCTTACTGGCGCCGATTTTTGCTCGTCGAAAACGTTCACAGCGATTCCAGAATAAATTTGGATCTGAGTATGACCGCTCAGTACAGACTACAGGAAACGAGAAGAAAGCACAAGCAGAGCTGGATGAACGGCGGAAGCATGTTGATGCGTTGAATATTCGTCCACTTTCAATTAGCGAGCGCGAGCATTATCAGGCTGAATGGATGGCTATCCAGGCCAAATTTGTCGACCAACCCGGACAGGCGACTATAGAGGCCGACCACCTGATCATGGAAGTCATGAAGGTGCGTGCCTATCCAGTATCTGATTTTGAGCAGCGGGCGGCCGATATCTCGGTAAATTATCCTGCTTTGGTGAGTAATTATCGCGCCGCACGCGAGATCGCGGTCAAAAATGAGCAGCATTCGGCAAATACTGAAGAATTAAGGCAGGCACTGATCTATTACCGGTCTCTGTTCGATGAACTTCTCAAAGATGAGACCATCGGTTCAGAAAGGAAATAAACATGAACGAAAAGAATTTTGGAGAACGAATTAATACTTCAGATAATGTCGAGAAAACTGACCAGGGCTCGAACAGCCCGGTAGTAAAATCGGATCTTTTTGCCGACAAAGTCTCGGCGGATGCGGCTCTTATCCACGATACGCCGATGAGCGGAACCGTTGCTGCAGTTGCCCCGATGGAAGAGACAATTATCCACGAGGATCCACTGGGCGAGGCGGTGATCCATGATGCCCCTATTGGCACGAATGCCGGACCATCAGCGGCCCTGCTTAGCCGTGAGGAATCAGATCATCTTCGCACGCGTTGGAATGAGATCCAGGGTAAGTTTGTGGACGAACCGCGCTCTGCGGTCAAGCAGGCGGATGAGCTAGTATCTGAGGTGATCGAGAAAATCACCCTGATTTTTACAAACGAACATAACTCGCTGGAGGGCCAGTGGAATCAGGGCATTGATGTCTCCACTGAAGATCTCCGCAAGGCCTTGCAGCACTACCGCTCCTTCTTCAACCGCCTGGTGGGCGGTAATTAGGTTTGAAAATCAAAGGTCCTCTTGACTCTTTTTGATGACATCCTCACTCAATTCCATCCCGAAGTTCAAGCGACCGTTCGTAAAATTTGGGATGCTTTGGGGCCTACTGAAAAGGCTAGCTTCCTGTCGCTACTATCCGGTTTCCCAGAGGATGCGAATTTGGTGCGACGGCTGGTCAAGTTATCCACCGCCCAGATCCGGCAGGCCTTTGGCAACAAGCACCGGGTAGCCATCGTCGGCCCGACCAACGTCGGCAAATCCACCCTGTATAACCAGTTGGTACAAAATAAACGCGACTTGGCCAGGGTGGGTTCTTTGCCGGGCACCACAACGGTAAATCAACAGGCCGATGCGGCTCTGTTTA